>JAQGHW010000439.1 GCA_028291505.1 Rhodopila sp.
GCCACGTTATAAAGGGCTGAGATGGCCAAGCAGGATTATTACGCCACTCTGGGTGTGGCGAAGAACGCGAGCGCGGACGACCTGAAAAAGGCGTATCGCAAGCTCGCGATGCAGTTTCACCCCGACCGGAATCCCGGCGACAAGCAGGCGGAAGCCAGGTTCAAGGACGTCAGCGAGGCCTATGACATCCTGAAGGACGACCAGAAGCGTGGCGCCTACGACCGGTTCGGGCATGCGGCGTTCGAGCAAGGTGGCGCTGGCGCCGGCCCCGGCATGGGCGGGTTCGATTTCACCGCCAGCGGCGATCTGGGCGATATCTTCGACCAGATGTTCGGGATGGGCCGGCGGGGCGGCGGGGGCCAGCGCGCGCGCACCGGCGCCGACCTGCGGCAGGGAGTCGAGATCGACCTGACACAGGCGTTCTCGGGCACCAAGGTCAACCTGCGGGTTCCGACCCGGGTGAAGTGCGAGAGTTGCGAAGGCACCGGATCGCAGGACAAGTCCCGCGCGGCGGAGACATGCCCGAGCTGCCAGGGCGCGGGCAAGGTGCGGACGCAGCAGGGGTTCTTCCTGATCGAGCGCACCTGTCCGACATGCGGCGGCCAAGGGCGGGTGGTGCGCAGCCCGTGCCGGGTCTGCCAGGGTGCCGGCACGGTTCAGCGCGAGCGCAGCCTGGCGGTGGCGATCCCGGCCGGCGTGGAGGATGGCACCCGCATCCGTCTGACCGGCGAAGGCGAGGCTGGCGGACAGGGTGCCACGAACGGTGACCTGTATGTGCATGTCTCGATCCGGCCACACGAGATGTTCCAGCGTGAGCAGGCCAACCTGCTGATGCGCGTGCCGCTGCGGATGGCTCAGGCGGCGCTGGGCGATGAGATCGAGGTTCCGGTAATCGATGGGTCCCGGGCGAAGGTGAAGATCCCGGCGGGGACGCAGACCGGGGACCAGTTCCGCCTGCGCGGCAAGGGGTTCAGCGTGCTGCGGAGTGCCGCGCGGGGGGATATGTTCCTGCAGGTGGCTGTGGAGACGCCGCAGAACCTGTCGCCGAAGCAGCGGGAGCTGTTGGAGGCGTTCGAGGCGGAGGCGACCAAGGGTGGCAAGGGCAGCCCGGACCATGAGGGCTTCTTTGCCAAGGTGGCGGCGTTCTTCGAGGGTGGCCGGGGGTAGGTGGTTGCCTGGGCGGGGCTGTTGGTCCGGTTTTTCGTTTCGGCACGGGGTGGACTGGCTCGCGGCTCTTCGGTAACCTGGGTGGCTACGTTTCGGTATCTGACGGTCGACTCGATACCATCGTTGCGATCAAGACCTGATGGCTCTGATACTTGGTTTCAGGTCGCTCAGCTTGCAGGACCTGATCAACAACAATATGTTTGTCTTGCCTCCGCACTGACTCGGCCGGCGGTTGGGGGGCGGCTGGACAGCGTGCCCCACCGATCGCAGAGTCTGCCGACCTCAGGGCGGCGGAAACAGCATGACCACACGCATCGGTATCGCAGGTATCACCGGCCGCATGGGCCAGCTTCTGGCTGAGGAAGTCCGTGCCGCCGGTGCCACCCTCGCCGGCGGCACCAGTCGAGGCGACCCGGACCTCAGCGCCCTCGCCGCCGCCGCCGACGCCGTCGTCGATTTCACCAACGCCGCCACGGCCCAAGCCACGGCCGCGACCATGGCGGCCTCTGGCAAAGCCTGGATCCTCGGGACCTCCGGCCTGTCCGGCGCTGACGAAGCCGCGGTCGAGCAAGCCGCCGCGCACATCCCGGTCGTTTATGCGTCCAATTTTTCCGCCGGCGTTAACCTGGTGCTGGCGCTGGCTGAGCGCATGGGTGCGGCGCTGCCAGCCGACGCCTATGACGCGGAAATCGTCGAGATGCACCACCGCCAGAAAGTCGACGCCCCTTCCGGCACCGCCATCGGCATTGGCCGAGCGGTCGCCAAGGGTCGGGGGGTGAAGCTGGACGATGTCATCGACAGCGGCCGGCACGGGCACACCGGTGTGCGCAAAACCGGCGCGATCGGTTTCGCCGCCCTGCGCGGCGGCCAGGTCGTCGGCGAGCACAGCCTGATTTTTGCCGCCGGCAGCGAGCACATCGTGCTGACCCACCGAGCCTTTGATCGCCGGACATTTGCGACCGGCGCGGTACGGGCGGCGTTGTGGGCGGTGTCGCAGCCGGCCGGTCTCTATTCGATGATGGATGTGCTTGGCATGGGGTGACCCGGGGGAAGCGGAGCAAGACCAGGGCGCTGCCCTGGACCCGCCGAGGGCAGGGCTCTTGGAACCACTTCGAGGGGCGAAGCCCCGGCCTTGCCCCTTTCACAGATCACCCACGCGTTCAGCTTGACCCTGGGCGCGCTTTCCTTCACATAGCCGCGACCTTGGCATCCTGCCAGAAGCCGCCGTTTGGCAGGCCGTAACCTATCGCGACGCGAGACATCATCGATGCGGGACACGGGCGAATATTTGTTTACCTCGGAATCGGTTTCGGAAGGCCATCCGGACAAGGTCGCGGACCGGATCAGCGACACGGTTCTGGACGCATTCCTGGCAGCCGACCCCTACGCCCGCGTCGCCTGTGAGACGCTTGTCACTACCAACCGCGTCGTTCTGGCCGGGGAAACCCGTGGGCCGGAGACCGTCACGCCGGAGCTGCTGACCCACCTGACGCGCATGGCCATCCGCGACATCGGCTATGAGCAGGACGGCTTCCATTGGGCGAAGGCCGACGTCGCCGTCCATCTGCATTCGCAATCGTCGGACATCGCGCAGGGCGTCGACAGCGCGGGCAACAAGGATGAGGGCGCCGGCGACCAGGGCATCATGTTCGGCTACGCCTGCCGGGAAACCGACACGCTGATGCCGGCGCCGCTGTATTACTCGCACGAGATCCTGCGCACGATCCGCGATCTGCGGAAGGCCGGCGACCTGTCCGTCAAGGGGTTGCTGCCGGACGCCAAGAGCCAGGTCACCCTGCGCTATGTCGATGGCAAGCCGGTGGGCGCGACCTCGGTCGTGGTGTCCACCCAGCATGAGGCCGGGATCGATCAGGGCGAAATCAAGCGCCTGCTGTGGCCGCTGGTCGAGAGCCTCCTGCCGAAGGGCTGGATGTGCCCGGAGGACGAATTCCACGTCAACCCGACGGGCAACTTCGTCATTGGCGGTCCGGATGGGGACTGCGGCCTGACCGGCCGGAAAATCATCGTCGACACCTACGGCGGCGCGTCTCCGCATGGTGGCGGTGCGTTCAGCGGCAAGGATCCGACCAAGGTTGACCGCTCCGCTGCGTATGCGTGCCGGTATCTGGCGAAGAACGTGGTCGCGGCCGGCCTGGCGGAGCGCTGCACCCTGCAGATCAGCTACGCGATCGGCGTGGCTCGTCCGTTGTCGGTCTATGTGGACCTGCAGGGCACCGGCAAGGATATCGATGAAACCCGGCTGGAGAAGACGCTGCGGGACGTGATGAACCTGTCGCCGCGGGGCATTCGGGAGCATCTGCACCTCAACCGTCCGATTTACGTGCCGACCTCGGCCTATGGCCACTTCGGACGCGAACCGGACGAGGCGAAGGGCACCTTCACGTGGGAAAAGACGGATCTGGTGCCCGCGCTGAAGTCAGCATTCGGGCGGTAAGGTTTCCAGCGTAAAGCCGCCGCCGGATCGCCTCTACGGTCGGGCGCGCGGCCATAAGCTAAGGCCGCGCCAGGAACGCCTGCTGGATGTGACGCTGCCTCGGCTTGCGTTGGCCGAGACGCTGGTGCCCGATCTGCTGGCACGGCGCCCGCTGTGGCTGGAGGTCGGATTCGGCGGCGGCGAGCACGCGCTGGCCCAGGTTCGGGCCCATCCGGAGGCGACGCTGATCGCCTGTGAGGTGTTCGAGAACGGTATCTGCTCGCTGCTGTCCGCGCTGGTGCCGGAAGGCGACGAGGCGCGGGCGCCGTTGCCCCCGAACCTGTTGCTGTGGACCGACGACGCTCGGCTGCTTCTGCGCGGTTTGCCGGATGGGTGCCTCGACCGCCTGTTCCTGTTGTTCCCCGACCCGTGGCCGAAAGCGCGGCATGCCAAGCGACGCTTCGTGCATCCGGCGATGCTGCCGCTGCTGGCGCGGCTGCTGCGCCCCGGCGCCGAGTGGCGTGTGGCAAGCGACGACCCCACCTATCAGGCCTGGGTGCGGGACGTGATGGCACCCCAGACACTGTTCGAGACTGCGGAACCAGCCACAACCCGGCCGCTGGGTTGGCCGCCGACCCGGTATGAGGCCAAGGCCCTGCGAGCGGGGCGGCAGCCGCTGTACTGGGCATTCCGGCGGACGGAGGCCCCGGCCGATGCAGCCGCTGTCGCCGCGCTCCCCATTATTTCGGGCTCGCCAGAGCAGTCACCCTGATGGCGCGCTTCGGCCGGAGGACTGGTTCTCTCGGCTCGCAGGCACGGGGTAGCCGCGTCGCGGGACGATCCGCCTGCCGGCAGCTTTTTTCCCGCGACTTGCCCTTGATCCCGCGGAACGACGTGGCTATACCCCCTGCCTCACCGGTCGGGGCCGTAGCTCAGTTGGGAGAGCGCCTGAATGGCATTCAGGAGGTCAGGGGTTCGATTCCCCTCGGCTCCACCATCATCCCGACCGGATTTAACCTCACCGAACACTTTGGTCGGCGGCTCCATCGGCCCGACTTGTGATCCAGGAGCCCCTCGTCACGGGTGCGCCTTCGGCACGCCGCCGCTTCCCGCTGCGATCAGTACAGTGCCTCACCCTCGGCCGGATCGGTGCGGACGGTCATGGGAGGCGACCGAGACGAGAAATCAGGGCGCTCAGGCTGCCGCCGCCGGGTCTTCTGGTAAGCGCGGCGGCCTAGGATCCTCTCGGAAGGCCATTCACCCATTTGACCGGAAGCGCGAGAGCGGCCGCCTGCTCCTCAACCCATTGACGGGCTTCATCCGGAGAGGAGCAAACCTGTGTTGCCGGCGCTCGGCCCGGCGAATTCCTTTTGTCGTCCCGTGCTGCGTCTTCGCCGACGAACGCTCCTACAAACTCGTCAGCGCTACGCGATTCGATCCAAGCAAGAAGACTGCCATTGAGTGTCATGAAACCTGGAACCGTGGTTTGTGCACCTGCGAGATATCGATCTATCCCATCCTTGTCTAGATACCACTGCACAACCCACGATTGTATACTCTGATCGACTGTTGGACAATTCATGATCCGGCAAACGGAACATCATCCTGAGTCTAGACCTTCGCCACTATGCAGCAAGTGCTAGTGTCCGGAATCTGAAGTCCGCCATAGTGGCGAACCTCAGAATTCGCGACACTAGCTCTTTGTTTTCAGTGGCCTGCTGGTCCCCCGCGCACGCCGCAAGATGCGACGGACTTCGGGGGCAGGACACTGGCACCTTCCGGCGTGTATCAGGCGCTTCAATTGTGGCCCGTGACCAAGACGCCGACGTCAGGTTCCGCAGAAAGTATGCAACACACGTTCCTCATCCCGCGGCGGCATGGTGTACCGCTCAAGGGCCGTGTTCTCGTGGTAGGGGCGCGACAGCACACCGAGCAGATCCTCGAACGGCTGGAAGTCCGCTCGTTCGACCGCGGCGGCCAGCGCTGCCTCGACAAGATGATTGCGCGGGATGAACGCTGGATTGACCGCCCGCATCGCCGCGGCCGGCGCCACTTCCAGCGTCAGCCGGGCATACCACCGTCCGGTCCAGGCGTCGAAAGCCGCGGTGTCCTTGAACAACGTTCGGACTGCCGCATTCCCCACCGGTGCTTCGGCCGCGTCGCACAGCCGGCGGAATGTCAGCGTGAAGTCGGCGCCATCCTCGGCCATCAGCTTCAACAGATCCTGCGTCAGGTTGTCGTCGCCTTCGCGATCCGTCAGCAGACCGATCTTCCGCCGCAAGCCGCCGAAATATTCTGCCTGGAATCGCGGCGCGAATGCCCCCAGCGCGTCCTGCACGGCTTTTTCATTATCCTCAAGCAATGGCAGGAGGCACTCGGCCAACCTGGCGAGGTTCCATAGCGCGACGCGGGGCTGGTTGCCGTAGGCATAGCGGCCCTGGTGATCGATCGAACTGAATACCGTTGTTGGATCGTAGGCATCCATGAAGGCACAGGGACCGTAGTCGATCGTTTCACCTGAAACCGAGCAGTTGTCGGTGTTCATCACGCCGTGGATGAAGCCAATCAGCAGCCAGCGTGCGATCAGGTCGGCTTGCCGCGCGATGACCGCATCGAGGAATGCCCGGTATGGCTGCTCGGCGGCAGCGGCGTTCGGGTAATGCCGGGCGATGGCATAATCTGCCAACTGTCGAACGCCGTCCGCGTCGTCCCTAGCGGCGAAATACTGGAAGGTGCCGACGCGGATATGACTGGCAGCGACGCGGGTCAGGACCGCGCCGGGCAGCATCGTCTCGCGCCACACCGTCTGACCGGTCGTCACCGCGGCAAGCGTCCGCGTGGTTGGAATGCCGAGGGCGGCCATCGCCTCGCTGACCAGGTATTCGCGCAGCACCGGACCCAGCGCCGCCCGCCCATCGCCGCGGCGCGAAAACGGCGTCGGCCCGGAGCCCTTCAACTGAATGTCGCGCCGGATGCCGTCCCGCCCGACAACCTCCCCCAGCAAGACCGCGCGGCCGTCGCCGAGCCGCGGGACGAAATGGCCAAACTGGTGCCCGGCATAGGCGAGCGCCATCGGCTCCGCGCCGGGGGGCACGCGGTTGCCGGCCAGGACAGCCACCCCGTCGGGCGAAGTCAGCTCATCGGGATCGATCCCCAGTTGTTCGGCCAGCGCGGTGTTCACGCGAACCAGCTTCGGCGCGGCGACCGGTGTCGGGTCGAGACGCGCGTAGAAGTGGTCGGGAAGGCGGACATAGCTGTTGTCGAATGGGATGTGCATGGTCCGATCCTAAGGGGATATTTCGCCAGCGGGCACCCCACCCTATGTAGGGTCGATGATCCCATTATCCATTCTCGACCTTTCCCCCGTCCCCGAAGGCAGCGATGCCGGCCAGGCACTGCGCAATTCGATCGACCTCGCCCGACATACCGAGGCGCTGGGGTACCGGCGCTTCTGGATGGCCGAACACCACAACATGCCGGGAATCGCCAGTGCGGCGACGGCTGTGGCGTTGGCCCATGTCGCGGTCGCCACCAGTACGATCCGCATCGGCGCGGGCGGTATCATGCTGCCGAACCACGCCCCGCTGATTATCGCCGAACAGTTCGGGACGCTGGCGGCACTGCATCCAGGCAGGATCGACCTGGGCCTGGGGCGGGCGCCAGGGTCGGACCAGGTCGCGGCTAGGGCGATGCGGCGCAATCTTGCGGCCGACGTAGATCAGTTCCCGTCCGATGTGGTCGAACTGATGAGCTACTTCCAGCCGGCCGAACCGGGACAGCCGCTGCAGGCGGTGCCCGGGGTGGACGAGGCAGTCGAGGTCTGGATTCTCGGTTCCAGCACGTTCGGCGCCCAACTCGCGGCGCATCTCGGCCTGCCCTACGCCTTTGCCTCGCATTTTGCGCCCGAGCAGATGCGAGATGCCGTCAAGGTCTACCGGGAACGCTTCCGGCCGTCGGACCGCCTGGCAGCACCCTACGTCATGCTGGGCGTCAATATCTTCGCCGCCGATACGGACGCGGAGGCACGCCGGCTGTTCTCCTCCTTGCAGCAGGCGTTCCTGAATTTGCGGCGCGGCCGGCCGGGCAAGCTGCCACCCCCGGTCGATGACTTCGACGCCGGGCTGGATCGCTATGGGCGTGCAATGCTCGCCAACGCACTGTCCTGTTCGGTGGTCGGAGGGCCGGAAACCGTCCGGGATGGGCTGCGTGCGTTCGTCGCTTCGACAGGCGCGGATGAACTGATGGTGACGGCGCAGATCTTCGACCATGACGCCAGGAAGCGTTCATTCGAGATCCTGGCGCAGCAGGCCGGGGGCGCATGAAGTTGTGATGGCCGGCTGATTCCAGACTGGAACCGCGGCCGGCATCCTCCGTTGGTCCGGCATGCACGTTTCGGAGAATCCGATGCCCCTCGACAGCGAAACCGCCATCGTGATGTCGATCCTGATTCTGTTCGCTGGCATCGGCGGCTATATCGTCATGTCGAAGGACATTCTGCCCGAAATCTGTGTCATGACGATTGTGTGGACGTACATCGGCCCTGACACGCCGGAGATTGAAAAGCGGGTTACCACATATACGTAATTTGTTCTTAGTAACGAACTCAATGGTATCCGCGACACGGAGAGCGCGACGCTGCAGGGCGTCACCATTACGCGGATATACTTCCAGCCGGACGTCAACATCGATCTCGCACTGTCGCAGGTAACGGCCTCCACCCATTCAATCCGAACGGCGCTGCCACCTTGTATCCGGCCGCCGGTGGTGATGCAGTTCTCGGCCTCCCCGGTTCCCGTCATCCAGTTGGCGATGAGCTCCCAGTTCGTGGGCTTGTTGCCAATGGCGGTCGGCATCGGCGAGGGCAGCGAACAGAACGCCGCCCTGGCTCGTGCCGTGCTGAGTGGGATCGGGGGTCGGAATTCGCGCTGGTGACCGATCTGGTGCGCAGCCGAGGGGATATCGGCAAGGTGACGGCGATCACGGGGGCAGGCGGGAACACGTTCGGGCTGATGGCGCCGATCGTCACCAGCTATATCATTGCCCTGACCGGAAGCTTCGACCGGGTGTTCGTCGTGGCGGGCCTGCTGCCCCTGGCAGGTGCGGCAGCCACATTCCTGATGACCCGAAGGCCG
>JAQGHW010000443.1 GCA_028291505.1 Rhodopila sp.
CGCAATTCCGCCAGCAGATTGAGAATCTGCGCCTGCACGGACACGTCCAGCGCACTGGTGGGCTCGTCGCACACCACAATACGCGGGTGCAGCACGAGCGCCCGCGCGATGGCCACACGCTGCCGCTGTCCGCCGGAGAGCTGGCCGGGCATGCGCTCGGCCATCTCGCTGGAAATTCCAACGCGCGCCAGCATCTCCATGACGCGATCGGCTTGCCGCGCCTTCGGCTGATCGCCCTGGGCGGCCAGCGGCAGCCCGACGATGTCGCGAATGCGCTGGCGCGGGTTGAGCGAGGAGTACGGGTCCTGGAACACGGGCTGGATCAGCCGGGCGCGTTCGCGTCGGTCCATGCCAGCCAGGCTGCGTCCGTCCACCAGAACTTCGCCCGAAGTTGGCGGCAGCAGGCCCATGATGAGACGCGCAAGCGTCGACTTGCCGCAACCGGACTCGCCCACCACACCCAGCACATCGCCGGCCGGGAGAGCGAACGTCACCCCGTCCACCGCGCGCACGGTGCGGCTGGTGCGCATCATGCCGCTGCGCTGCTGGAACTCGCGGTACACATTCCGCAACTCGATCGCGTGGGTCATGCCGCGGCGACTCGCGTGCCATCCGGCGGCAGGCGGCAGAGATAGGAATGATCGCTGCCGGCTCCGCGGAGTGGCACGGTCTGAGCGCAGTCCGGGGTGGCAAAATCGCACCGGTCGCGAAACCCGCAGCCCACGAAGCCGGGCGGTATGCGCGGCACCACGCCGGGAATGCTGCCGAGCGGCTCCCCCGTCCGCGTCGTGCCGGGCACCGGAATGCAGGCCATCAGCCCCCGTGTGTAGGGATGCGTCGGGGCTGCGAACACCTCCGACACCGTACCGCTTTCGACCACCTGACCGGCATACATCACGGAGACGCGGTGCGCCATGCGCGCCACTATACCGAGGTCATGCGTGATCAGCAGCAGCGCCAAACCCAGCTCCTGCTGGAGCGTCTGCAGCAGCCGCAGGAGTTGCGCCTGCACCGTCACATCAAGCGCCGTGGTGGGCTCGTCGGCGATCAGCAGCTCCGGATCGCACATCAGCGCCATTGCGATCATCACCCGCTGGCGCAGCCCGCCGGAGAGCTGGTGGGGATACTGGCCGAGGCGCATTCCAGGCGCGGTGATGCCCACGCGCGCCAGCAATTCGTCGGCCCGATCCATTGCTTGCCGCCTTGTGGTACGACGATGGCGCTCGAACACCTCGGCCATCTGCGACCCGGTGGTGTAGGCCGGGTTCAGACTCGTCATCGGTTCCTGAAAGATCATCGCAATCTTGTCGCCACGCAGCCGGGCCATTTCGCGGTCCGACAGACCCAGCAGGTCCTGGCCCTGAAAGCGAATATGATCGGCCGAACGAGTGGCGCCGCGCGGCAGCAGGTTCATCAGCGACAGGGCGGAAATCGATTTGCCGCAGCCGGATTCCCCCACCATGCAATGGGTCTTGCCGCGCCCCACCGTCAGCGACAGGCCTCGCACCGCTTCGGTGCGCGCACCGAACGCCACACGCAGATTGGCGATGCTCAAAACCGGTTCGGTCATGCTGGATGTCATCGCTGCAGCTCGGCCCCCAGCATGTCACGCAGTCCGTCGCCCAGGAGGTTGATGCCTAACACCAGCACGAACAGCGCGACGCCGGGGATCATGATCACCCACGGGCTGAAGAACATATACTCCTTGGCTTCGGCGATCATCAGTCCCCAGCTGGGGAGCGGCGGCGGCACACCAAGGCCGAGAAAGGACAAAGCGGCCTCCAGCAGGATCGCCAGCGCCATTTCCAGCGTCGCCACCACCACCAGATGATGCGCGATATTGGGCAGCACCTCCCGCAGCAGCACATGCGCGCGCGACGCGCCGGCGGCCTGGGCGGCGGCGATATAATCGAGGCTGCGCAGCTGCATGGTGGTGGCGCGCGCCACCACGGCGAAACGATCCCATAGCAGCAGTCCGAGTGTGAGGATCACCACTGTCAGCGAACTGCCGACCAGCGCCACCACCGTCAGCGCCACCAGGATCAGCGGAATGGACAGGCGGCAGGTGATCAGGAACATCACCAGGTCGTCCGTCCGCCCACCGTAGAAGCCGCCGAGAATCCCCAGGGTGATGCCGATCAGGCCGGACGCGATGACAGTCAGTACGCCGATCAGCATTGAAACGCGTGTGCCGTAGATCAGCCGCGACAGATAATCTCGCCCCAGCTGATCTGTGCCCAGCAGATGCATCGGCTGGCTGCCATCCATCCAGAATGGGGGTATCAGGCGCAGATTGAGGTCCTGAGCGAACGGATCATGCGGCACCAGATAAGGGGCGAAGATTGCGATCAGCAGCGCAGCCCCCACGATGAGCGCCCCCAGCAGCGTCGCCAGATGACGCAAGGCCGGCAGCCGTCGTTCGGCCCGCATGGTTTGAGGAACCGACATGCTTGTCATCCCCGCAACCTCGGGTCCAGCAAGGCATTCATCATGTCCGCCAGTAAAGTCAGGGCGATGTAGATGACGGCCAGGAACAGGACGATTGCCTGGACCACCGGAAAATCATTCTTGGAAATCGAGTCCCAGGCCAGGTAGCCCACGCCCGGCACGGCGAAGACAGACTCGATCACCACGGATCCTCCCAACATGAAGCCAAGCTGCACCGCGGCGATGGACACCACCGGCATCGCCGCGTTGCGCAGAGCGTGCTTCAGGATGATCTTTGATCGGCTCAGCCCCTTCGCCCGCGCGGTGCGAATGTAATCCGCTGCCAGCGCGTCGATCATTCCGGATCGGGTCAGGCGCATCAACGCCGGGATCGCCGAGAAGGCGAGCACGATCCCAGGCATGATGTAGCCCTGCCATGTGTCCACGCCCGAAATCGGCAGCCATTGCAGGTCCAACCCCAGCACGATGATCATGACCAGGCCGAACCAGAAGCCCGGCATCGCCTGCCCGAGCAGCGCGACCAGCATGATCCCCCGGTCGATCGCAGAACCCTCCCGCGCTGCCGCGAGGATTCCGAGCGGCAGGGATATCGTGAGAGCGATCGCGAGCCCCGTAAGGCCGAGTGTCAGGGTGATCGGCAGCCGATCGCTTATCAATCCCCAGACCGGGACATGATACAGGAAGGACCGGCCGAAATCGCCTTCCGCGGCATGTCGCGCCCAATCCAGGAACTGCACCGCCAACGGCCGATCGAGCCCGTAATTGCGCGTAATGATCGCGATATCCGCCGCGGTGGCGTTGGGACCCGCGATGGATGCGGCGAGATCGCCGGACAGCCGTGTCAGGGTAAAGCTGATAACCAGGACGGTGAGGCACACCAAGGCGGCCAGCAACAGTCTGCGGATAAGAAACAAGTGCATCGGCGACAACTACGATGGGGGACCGGGTGCCCGCAAGTTCGGTAACCGGGAATGATAGGCAACGGATTTTGGAGTTGCCTGCCTGTTCTGCATATGCTCGCCAATGTGCCCAACATTACCACAGCGTAGCCTTATTGCGTGCCCGACGGTGACACCCGGACGAAGATCGACTAATCGAAACATCCGGAGGAATGGAGGCAGCCGCGCCATATCGATTCCGGAACAGGATAGGAGGTCGTTCGACATGACTGAACCCAAGGGTCCCCTCCACGGTGTGAAGGTCGTCACCTGCTCCACTGCGCAGGCCGGTACGGTGCCCTACATGCTGATGGCCGATCTCGGCGCGGAGGTGATCAAAATCGAGGTGCCGGAGGTTGGCGACAACTCCCGCGGATCGACTGTCTTGCCGGGTTTCCCCAGCACTTACTTTGAAACGAACAACCGCGGGGTCAAGAGTGTCACACTGAACCTGAAAACCCCGGAAGGGCGGGAAATCCTCCATAAGCTCGTCGCGACGGCGGAGATGTTCGGCCAGAATTTCCGCCCCGGCGCGGCGGAGAAGAACGGCTTCGGCTACGAAGAACTCCGCAAGGTCAATCCGAAGCTGGTGTATATCTCGATCTCGGGTTATGGGCCGAAGGGACCGCACGCTGATCTTCCTGGTACCGACTCCATGGCGCAGGCGCTGGGCGGCATCGCGGAGGCGTATTCGACCCCCGGTCAGCCGTTGCGCACAGGGATCGTCTCGGTCGCCGATGAAACCTGCGCCATCTTGGCCTTTGGCGGCGCCCTCGCCGCTCTGACTTACGCGCGTACCACCGGCATTGGGCAGAAGGTCGACTGCTCGCTGCTTGGTGGTCAGATCCGGCTCATGGGCTGGACGCTCACCACGACCATGTGGCGAGACCGCAATCCCGTTACCGGCCAGGCGCGTGTCACCGGGACGCCAACGAGCCCTGGCCTCAGTGCCAGCTTCAACGACCGGGACGGCAAGCCACTGGTGTTTCAACTGAACGGCGGCCGCAAATGGCGTGAGGCGATGACCGCGCTGGGGTTCTACGAGACGCTCGACCAGGCCGGGTTCGGCAATCTTGGCGTGGTGATTGCCTCGGACGAGAAGCGCGCAACCCTGCTGCGGCTGCTGGATGATTTGTTCGCGACGGGCATGCGTGACGACTGGGTGGCGAGGCTGCGCGACCAGGACATTGTCTCCGCACCGATCAACACGTTGCTCGAAGCCTCCAATGATCCCGATGTGCTGGCCAACGGATATGTCACGGAAGTCGAGTACCCTACGCACGGCAAGAAGCTGAAAGTGCACGGCTCGCCGTGGCATTTTTCCGAAACGCCAGCCAAGGTCGGTGTCGCCCCGACATTGGGCGAGCACAACGATACCGTCCTTTCGGACCTCGGCTACAGCGAGCTACAGATTCAGAGCTTCAAGGACAGAAAAATCATCTGACGCTGAGACCGATCAAATCCTGGGGGTAGACCAAACGGGCGGTGGCGGCGGTGGTTCGTTCGACGCCGGTACCAACCAGGTGCTCGTCGGCGGCGAGAACACGGGCGACGGCCTGGTGACCATCGACCTGATCATGCTCGCCAACCGCCAGACAGCGGTTGGTCGTTCCGGGATCAAGATTGCATGGTGAGGACCATGCGAAAGCGCACCTTTCCGGACATCATCCTGGCGTAGGCTTCCGGGGCTTTCTCAAGCGGCATGGTCTCGACCATGGCGGCCACGCCGGCGAGCACACTGAACTTCAGCGTCGCGTCACCGGTGGCGGGATCCCCGGTCAGGGCGCCTTCGATCGAACGGCTGGCGAAAATCAGATCGGCCGTCGAGACTTCAATCGGATCCGGGGTGGCACCCAGCGCAATGATCTTGCCCCGCGGACGCAGCCCTTTCACAATTTGCGCCACCGCCTTGCCTCCGGACGCGGTGGCGATCACCAGCACGGCTCCGCCAAGGTCCTGCAGGGCCTGGCCCGGATCAACGGACGAGCTGTCGATATAGTGGTGTGCGCCGAGCTTTTTCGCGAGTTCGGCTTTATCCGCCCCGCGTCCGATGGCGGCGACCTCGAAACCCATGTGCCGCGCGTATTGGACGCCCAGATGTCCGAGCCCGCCGATCCCTAGTACACCGACAAGGTCGCCCGCCTTGGCGGGGGAATTCCGAAGCGCGCTGAACGTCGTGAGGCCGGCACACAGCAGGGGCGCGGCGTCGACAGCGGACAGGTCATCCGGGATCGACATCAGCCCGCTCGCCCTGGCGATCAGCACCTCCGCGTAACCGCCATCGTGTTGTATCCCGGTGAATTCCTGGTTGCGGCAACTTACGAGGTCGCCGCCCCGGCACTGCTCGCAACGTCCGCAGCTTCCACCCAGGAATCCCACACCGACGCGCTGCCCCACGACCCATCCCTCGACGCCTGCACCGAGCATGTCGATCACGCCGACCGCCTCGTGCCCGGGCACTCGGGGCCAGGCGATCGGGAACACGCCCTCAACCGTCGCTGCGTCGGAGTGGCAGATGCCGCAGGCCTCGACGCGGATGCGGACGTAGCCGGGCCGCGGGTCGACCAGTGGCTTTTGGGTCAGCTCCAGCTTGCCGGGGCTGACTGCTTGAACGGCTCGGTAGGTTACTTCGGCATGGGACATCTGTTCTCTCCCGACTGTTTCGCCGCGAAGGTACCAGCGTCTGTCGACTGCCGGGAGGTCGTATATGCCACCTTTCTGGCCATAACCACAGCGTCAGCCGGCTCATGGGTGTCGGTGGCTTTCAGGGGTTGTCTTCCAATTCGCCGTGCAAGGGCGATATCTGCCACCATTCAGGCCATGGGGGTGTCATGCGGAAGATTGGGATGGTCGTCTATCCAGGCTTTCAGGCCATGTGCTTCGTGGCCTTTTCTGCCTTCGAAGTCGCCAACAAGAATTCGGGCGAGACGTTGTACGACCTTCACGTCCTGTCTGAGAAAGGTGGACTCCTGCCAAATTCCTTCGGGATGAATGTTTCGACGGAGGCAATTGGGGATGACGAATTCGATACGCTCCTGATCGGGGTTGGCATGGAGGTGCCCGCAACATCGCTCGCGGTGGCGAGCTACCTGCGGCAGGCCGCCAGATCCACCAGAAGGCTTGCCTCGATCTGCCTGGGTTCGTTTGCGCTGGGGGACGCCGGACTGCTCGACGGTCGTCGCGCAACGACGCATTGGCGCTACGCGCAGCGACTGCAGGAGCGGTTTCCGAAGTGCACCATCGACATGGACAAGATTTTCATCGCGGACGGTCAGATCTGGACCTCGGCTGGCATGTCAGCCGCATCCGACCTGGCCGTGGGCATGATCGAGAGCGATCATGGCGCCGATCTGGCTCGGGTGGTGGCCCGGGGAATGGTGATGCACCATCGACGGGCAGGTGGGCAGTCGCAGCATTCCGCTTTGCTGGATCTTGATGCCAAAGCCGATCGGATCCAGACGTCCTTGACGTACGCCAAGAGGAACCTGCGCATGCCGCTCGATATCGAAGATCTTGCTCGTGCGGCTTGCCTCAGCCCGCGGCAGTTCACGCGGGTCTTTCGATCCGAGACCGGTACGTCGCCGGCCAAGGCTGTGGAGGCGCTACGACTGGAAGCGGCGAAGCTGATGCTGGAACAGAGCAGGCTTCCCGTCGAAGACATTGCGAGCGAAGCGGGTTTCGGCAACCGGGAACGCATGCGCCGCGCCTTCATTCGGGCCTACGGCGATGCGCCGCAATCGATTCGCGTTAATGCCGGACCGCTCGCAACGATCTAGTATCGCGCATCATAGAAGCGCGATACGTCGGTTTTGGTTTGAAGTCGCCGATTCACGCGGCGAAGCGTGGTCGCGTCGCGACTCACGCTTCTCTGCGATCGGGTACTAGCCCGGCGATACGGTCTTTATCGAACGGCTTGCAGGTCCGGCCTAACGGCTGTGGGGTGCATGTCCGCGGCCTGGTCGAATCGCTCGCGGGCCGTCAGCACACGGGCGCGGTTCTGCATGGCCCATTCGCCCAGCGCCCTGACGGGGACCGCCAACTCCCGCCCGAGGTCGGTCAGCCGGTACTCCACCTTAGGCGGAATGGTCGGGTAGATGGTTCGTGTGACGAAGCCGTCACGCTCCAGCCCGCGCAGCGATGTTGTCAGCATTTTCTGGGAAATCCCATGCACGGTGCGGCGAAGCTCGCTGAACCGCCTGGTCCCGCTATTCAACTCCATCACGAGCATGACCGACCACTTGTCGCCGATGCGGGAGAGGATCTCGGCGACCGGGCGACAATCGGTTCCGTGCAGGTAACCGGGTTCCATAAAAGTGCCTCCTTCACAGGGCCTAGGCAGTCTCTAAGTTAGCGCAGGTCACTTTTGTAGACCACAACAGCTGAAGGAGCCATCATGAGCAAGCCGCACATCGGTATCGTCATCTCCACGACCCGCGAGGGGCGCTTTGGCGACAAGCCCGCCGCGTGGATCCGCGACCTCGCCGCCGCCCGCGGCGATCTGGAGGTCGAGATCATCGACCTTCGCGACTATCC
>JAQGHW010000450.1 GCA_028291505.1 Rhodopila sp.
CACCGACCAAGAGATCATCAAGACCAGCATAACGGCCACCCCTGGGGCCACACACCGATGGAACGTTCCATTGGGCGCGCCGGTCTATGGGACGCATCGCGTCGCGCTGCGGACAGTCATGTCGCCGAATTCGCCATCGAACCATCAGGCTTTTGCGAACTGGATTGCGCCGTCTTTTCGGGGGTAGCGTTACGGCCCCGGGGGGGCAGCGACTTCGACCGCGCTGCCCTAATGATCCGCGGCAACGCAATGTTTATTCGGACGCTGCCTTGGCAGGCAGTTCGAACCGCTTGCGTTTCATATGCCCGAATACCTGATCAGGGTTTGGCCGCTCTCCACCGCCTTTGGTCTGAGCGAAAAACTGCAAATCAACCGGGAACGCCGTCAGGAAATCCCTTAGCGCGATTACCTCATCATAAATAAAATCGTCGAATATAATATAGAATTCGTCAAACACCGGCCAGAGCATAGTCAGCACAAACAGAGTGGAGGAATATAGATCGGCATCAATATGAATCAGCGTCAACCCGCGAGAGTCCTTAGGAAATTCCTCAAGGAACCCGGGGACAGTGTTTTGGAACCATCCTTGAACGAAACTGACACGTTTGTCGTCAGTTTGGGGAAGCCGGCCATTATTGGTAAATGCGCCCACATCGTGCATCAACCAGCTCTCAGGAAGACCTTCAAAACTATCGAAGCCATAAAACCGCGCTTCTGGATGAGTAAATAGTTCAGCGATCTTTTTGATGCTTCTTCCCTGCGCCACCCCAAATTCCAGATAAGTAATGTTCCGCTCAGAGCCGATATGCTTCGCGATGAAGTCATAGAATCCAAGCAAATCCTTGGGCAGGATCGTTGGCGCTGGCTTCGGCCAGTACACTTCGTTCATCGCGCGCGATCGGTTTGCTTCCCATAGGGCGGGACGGTCTGCCATCTTCATACACCTTTTCGGCTAAATCAGAATATGTGCTGAGACGAACCACCTATGGCGGCGCGCATCGCAGGATACCAACAAGAGCCTGTGTCCGAAAGAGAGTTTCATACCCCGCGTGTCGACACACAGCACCATACCGGTACGGATACCCTGTCAGGTTCCACAGGGCTTTTGCCCGAACCAATCCGCGGTCCCCGTGGCCGCAATCTTTTTATCAGTGGCAGACCCACGGCCGCCGCCGGCTACCAGCCCTTCTGGCGAGGGGACCCGGCCTGACTTCGTGAGCTGGAATGCGGCGTGACCCAGGCAGCCGCGGCGCTCAAGTTCAGCCGTCCAGGCGGCAAATGCGTGTCGGCAAATCTCCGGCGAACCGGCCGCCATTCAGTCCGATATCGCCTCCCCGGCGCCACCGTTCGCCAACTGTGCGACCAACCCGACCAGGTCAACCTTCATCCGCTCCACCTCGCCGATCGCCGCAACGGTCTCCGACACCGCCCGCCGGATTTGCTCTTCCGTGTGCAGCGACGACAGGAAGAAGCGAAGCCGCGCGGACCCCTCGGGCACCGCCGGATGCAGGATCGGCTGCACGTTCACGCCCCGCCGGAACAGCAGGTCGGCCACCCGCGATACCCTTATGGAGCTGCCAATAATGACCGGCACGATCGCCGCGCCGATGGAGCTGCCGGTGTTCAGCCCCGCCGCCCGCGCCTCCCGCAAAAATAGTGCGGCGTTCGCATTCAGCCGCGCCACCCGCCACGGCTCCGACTGCATGACGGCCAGGGCAGCGGTGGCGGCGGCGGCCACTGGCGGCGACATGCCGACCGAATAGACGAAGCCCGGCGCCGAACACCGCAAATACTCCACCAGGTCGCGCGACCCGGCGATGTAGCCGCCGCACGCGCACAGCGTCTTGCTCAGCGTGCCCATCCAGATATCGACGCCCGACGCATCGACGCCACAATGTTCGGCGATGCCGCGGCCGGTCGCACCCAACACGCCCAGCGAGTGCGCTTCATCCACCATCAGGTGCGCCCCGTGCCGGTGAACCACGTCGATCATCGCACGCAGGTCCGGCACGTCGCCGTCCATGCTGTAATGACCCTCGATCGCCACCAGCACCCGCCGGACGCGCGACCGCAGTGACTGCAGCACGCGGTCGAGCGCGGCCACATCGTTGTGGGCGAATTGCACCCGCTGTGCGCCCGACAGCAGCGCGCCCTGAATGATGCTGTTGTGCGACAGCGCATCGTGCACGACTGCATCGCCCTGGCCGACCAGATGGCCGATCGCCGTCACGTTGGTGGCGTGGCCGCTGACCATGGTGACGCAGTCCTCGGTGCCATGCAGCGCGGCCAGCGCCGCTTCAAGCTCCCGGTGCACCGGGCGCTCACCGGAAACCAGCCGGCTGGCGGAAACCGAGGTGCCATATCGGTCGATCGCCGCCTTGGCCGCCGCCGCTACCCGGGGGTCGCCGTTCAGGCCAAGGTAGTTGTACGAAACCAGGTTCAGTAGCCGGCGGCCGTTTATCGTGGTTTCGGCCTCTGCGATGCCGTCGTGCGAGCGGAAGAACGGATTGTCGATCGCCAAAATTCGGCCGGCTTCGCGAATCCGCCGTAGGTCCTCGCGCACCTGCGCGTCGCCGAGCTGGGCGCGAACCGGCCGGCGGGTCACAGCATCGGCCGGTTCGGGACGGTTGCCGCGCCGCTTGGCCAGGCGATCCAGTAGCTGCGCCTTCATATCTTGCGACAGGCCGAAGGCGGATTCGCGCAAACTCACGGAACCGGCGCCCTGGAAGCGCTCGGCACAGCGACCACCTCGTTTTCATGCCGCAGAATGGCAGCTGCCAGGTCGTCGGCCCGTCTCGCATCGGCCGCCCGTCCGGCATCGGCCGCCCGCCCACC
Source organism: Rhodopila sp. (assembly GCA_028291505.1). Classification (GTDB taxonomy): domain Bacteria; phylum Pseudomonadota; class Alphaproteobacteria; order Acetobacterales; family Acetobacteraceae; genus Rhodopila. Next base: position 2,836 of record JAQGHW010000450.1, read on the forward strand.
ATCGGCGTTCCGCATGGCCTGCAACAGCCGGGGCGGAATCGCCCGCAACGTCGGGCTGCCGGTCAGTGCCATCAGCGGAAGGTGCAGCCCCAATCGCCCCTCCAACGCGGTCTGCAACTCCACCGCCATCAGCGAGTCGACACCGAACTCCTGGATCGGGCGGTTCACGTCGATCGAGGCCGGTGTCTGCTGCAAGATCCGTGCGAGTTCTTCCACCAGAACGTCCTGCACCAGTTGAGACGCTTCGTCTTGCCCCATCTCGCCGATCCGGGCACGGATCGAGGTGCCCGACGGAAAGCTGCGTTCAATGGTCGGCATCTCCGACCAGAACGGTCCGGCCAGACCGGGCAGCCGTGTACGTAACTCGCCCCAGGCAACGTCGGCCAGTCCCACAACGCAGCGGCCCGACCGCAGCAGCGCCGGCAATGCATCCAGCGCGTCGCTCGCGCGCAGATGCTTCGCGTTCAGCATCTTTGCCAGCATCTCGCTGACCCGTCGGTCGCGTACCAGGTGCCCGGCATCGCCGATCGGCCCCCATTGCACAGCAAGCGCCGGCAGCCCCGCGGCATGACGGCGTTCCGCCAATGCTTCCAGAGCAGCGTTCGCCGCCACGTAGTTTGCCTGCCCCGGTGTGCCGATTACCGTCGTTACCGAAGAAAACAACACGAACAGATCGATCGGGTCATCGCGGGTCAGCGCATCCAGGGCGGCCGCGCCGGCTAATTTCGGACCGATCACCGCGGCGAAGCGGGCGACGTCCAGGTCCTGCAGATAGGCGTCATCCAGCACCATCGCCGCGTGCAGCACCCCGTGGATCGGTCCCATCGTCCGGCGGATCTCCGCACACACCTGCCGCAGATCGGTTACATCCGCGACGTCGCAGGCGAACGCCCGGGCATTGATCCCGTTCTCTGCGAAATTCGCCAGGACATCCTCGGCACCTGGCGTGCGCGCACCCCGCCGGCTGACCAGGGCGAGATTGCGGGCGCCATGCCGGCCCAGCCAGCCCGCCGTTTCCAGGCCGAAGCCAGACAACCCGCCGGTCACCAGATAAACCCCATCGTCAGATGCCGTGAAAACCGCCGGCGGCTCCACCGAGAACGTCGGCTCGGGCAGCAGCACGACCTTGCCGAAATGGCCGGAAGACTGCAGCAGACGGAAGGCGTCGACCGCGTCAGCGAAACCAAACGCGCGGAAGGGCAGGGCGCGCAACGCGCCAGCCTCCAACAGATGCGACAACTCCTTCAGCACCAGCAACCCGCTCGTCGGACGGGTCGCCATCAGCTCGTCGATGTCGATCGCGAAATATGCCGCGTTGTGCCGCAGCGGACGAATCCCGACCGACGTGTTGCGATACAGGTCCCGCTTGCCGATCTCCAGGAAACGTCCGAAC
>JAQGHW010000459.1 GCA_028291505.1 Rhodopila sp.
AATCGACCACATGATCCTGAGGCGTTCGGAGCCACTCCACAGCCGAGTTCCCGCAGGCAGCGAACGTCCTGACCCGGTTTTGCTGGAGCTGTTCAACAACCTGTTCATGAACGTCGCCGAACAGACCGGCGCGGTGCTGCAGAACACCTCGATGAGCGTCAACATCAAGGAGCGCCTGGACTTTTCCTGCGCCATCTTCGACGCCGACGGCGGCCTGGTCGCCAACGCGCCGCATGTCCCGGTCCATCTGGGTGCCATGGGGGAGAGCGTCCGCACCGTCCTCGAACACCGGCGGTTCACCCTGAAACCCGGCGATGTCGTTGCGCTGAACAACCCGTTCAACGGCGGCACCCATCTGCCCGACATCACTGTGATCACGCCGGTTTTCGACGATGCCGGGCGCGACATCCTGTTCTTCGTCGGCAGCCGCGGGCATCACGCCGACATCGGCGGCATCACCCCTGGTTCGACACCGCCGATGTCGCGTACCCTGGAGGAAGAAGGCGTCGTGATCGACGATTTCCTGCTGGTCGATGGCGGCCATTTCCGGGAGCGGGAGTTCCGCGACCTGCTGGCCGGCGCGCGCTACCCGGCCCGCAGTCCGGACGTGAACGTCGCCGACATCAAGGCGCAGGTCGCCGCCAACGAAAAGGGCGTCCAGGAGTTGCAGCGTGTCGTTTCCCAGTTCGGCTGGCCAGTCGTCAGCGCGTATATGCGTCACGTCATGGACAACGCCGAGGAATCGGTTCGCCGCGTCATCGAACGCCTCGGTTCCGGTCGTTTCGACTACAAGATGGACAATGGGCGCGACCTGTGCGTCTCGATCAGCGTCGACCGTGAAAGCCGCAGTGCCATAGTCGATTTTACCGGCACCGGCTCGCAGCACGAGGGTAATTTCAATTCGCCGCCGGCGGTAACCAGGGCGGCCGTGTTGTATGTATTTAGGTGTTTGGTAGGGGATGATATTCCGCTGAATGATGGTTGCCTGAAGCCGTTGACGTTGATCATCCCGCCCGGAACGTTCCTGTCCCCGCATCCGGGAGCCGCCGTCGTTGCCGGCAACACCGAAGTTTCCCAGGCCACCTGCAATGCGATCTTCGGCGCGCTTGGCGTCATTGCGTGTTCGCAGGCAACAATGAACAACTTCCTGTTCGGCGACGCCACCCGCCAGTATTACGAAACGATCTGCGGCGGCACCGGTGCGGGGCCGGGGTTCAATGGCACCTCCGCCATTCAGACCCACATGACCAACACCCGGATGACCGACCCCGAGATCCTGGAACTGCGCTATCCGGTGCGGCAGGAACTGTTCGCGATCCGCCACGGCTCCGGCGGCGCTGGCAAGTGGGTTGGCGGCGATGGGTCGGTGCGGCGCATTCGTTTCCTGGAGCCTATGACCGCGGTAATCGTTGCGTCGCGCCGCGAGGTCGCTCCGTTCGGGTTGGACGGCGGCTCGGATGGCGCCCGGGGCCGGCAGTGGGTGGAACGGGCGGACGGGTTGCGCGATGTGCTGACCGGAACCGACAGTGCGGAACTGGTGCCGGGCGATGTGTTCGTTATCGAAACGCCGGGTGGTGGGGGGTATGGCAGCGCGGTGTGCTAATTGGGACCCGCCGCGCGGTGGGCGTGGATATCCCGAAATGGGCCTGTTTTGGATCGAAGTGCCAGGTGATGATGATGGACGATGATCACCGGATTTGCGACACCTGCCTGGCATTGCCACAGGGGAGGTTGATGATGCTTGAAACTCGAGAAGGCGGCTGCCATTGCGGCCAGGTACGGTTCCGGGCCACGGTCGATTTGGACCTTCTCTCGCAGTGTAGCTGCAGTATTTGTACGAAAAAAGGGATTCTCCACCTGTCGGTCTTTCCCGCGGATTTCGAGTTGCTGCGGGGCAAGGACGCGCTGACCGTCTATACCTTCGGCACCGGAGTGGCTCAACACCCATTCTGCACACATTGCGGCGCGCATGCCTTCTACGTCCCGCGTTCCCAGCCGGACAAGATCACCGTGAACGCGAAATGTCTCGACGGTATCGACGGGACAACGCTTAAACCGACGCGGTCCTTCGACGGCCGCCACTGGGAAGATGCCCAGCACAAGCGGATCTCCGACGGCGGACACGTCGCGGCAGCAGGACTAAACGGCGCCGAAACGCTGAAGGGCATTTTGGACCGGGCCCGGGCATAGCGTCAGGGTGGCGGGGGGTATACCAGCAAGGTGTCGTGATTGGACGCGGGTCCTACTTCAGCGGCTTATTGTTGCTGCCGGATCACGACGACACTCCGTTGTGCCCGCCGCTCGCCGCACATCCCACTACGCCGCGCTTCGGACCCCGACTCGTAACCCGAGCGAGCGCAAGACGCTTACCACGGTCGCGAATTCAGGGTTCCCGTCCGGCGACAGCGCCTTGTAGAGGCTGGTCCGGCTCAGTCCGGTTGCCTCGGCGATTTCGGTCATTCCTTTGGCGCGGGCGACGTCGCCGAGCGCGGCCCTGATCAGGCCGGGGTCGCCGTCTTCAAAGGCGGCGTCGAGATAGGCGGCGATTGTCTCCGCGGAGGTCAGATGATCCGCCGAATCCCGGGGGATCGTTCCCCTCGCCAGATCCGGATCGGTTCACTCGACCCTCGCAACGACCGAACCACCCCGCTATAAGCCCGCATGCCCTCCGACGACCCACTACGAGCCATCGTGCTGGCGGTCAGCGCGACCGTGCTGTTCGGCTCCTCCGACACGATTTCCAAATACCTCAGCGGCAGCCTGCCGATCGTCGAGTTCCTCTGGATCCGCTACATCCTGTTCCTGGCGATGGCGATGATCCTCGCCGGCCGCCATCCGCACCAGCACCTGCGACCGCGCAACCCCGGCCTGCAGATTGTCCGC
>JAQGHW010000461.1 GCA_028291505.1 Rhodopila sp.
GGCAATTCATGTCGGGCATTCCACCGGCGGCGGAGAGGTTGCGCGCTACATTGGCCGCCATGGCACCGGCCGTGTTGCCAAAGCCGTGCTGATCAGCGCGATCCCGCCGCTCATGCTCAAAACCGAAGCCAATCCTGGCGGTTTGCCGATCGAGGTTTTCGACCAGCTGCGCGCCGGAGTGGTGGCCGATCGTTCGCAGTTCTTCAAGGACCTGTCCATGCCGTTCTATGGCTACAATCGGCCGAATGCAAAGGTGTCGGAGGGTGTTCGTGAGTCGTTCTGGCTGCAAGGCATGTTGGCCGGCTTTCCTGCCGCCTACTTCTGCATCAAAGCATTCTCTGAAACGGATCTGACGGAGGATTTGAAAAAATTCGACGTGCCGACGCTTATCCTGCATGGCGATGACGATCAGATCGTCCCGATCGGGGCGTCGGCACTGCTTTCCGCCAAGCTGGTCAAGAACGCAACGCTCAAGGTGTTCAAGGGTGCGCCGCACGGTATGTGCACGACCCTCAAGGATCAGGTCAACGCCGAATTGCTGGCGTTCCTGAAGTAACGACTGTCATCGGGGCTCTCCCCGAGGTCAGTCCCTCGGGTCGACGCTGGATGGCCCGCGCGGCCGGTCGCTCTGTCCGTGCGGGCCAGAATGTGACAGCCTGCTCCCAACACTGGGCCGGCATCGCCGAACGAGGCAACAGGATTGGGCCGCCAGAGCCCGGATGGAAGGGAAGCGGATGTTTGAGGTACTCGACGCACGACGGTCGTTGACCGGCAATCAGAAGCGCATCGTCGCCGCGGCAATACTCGGCGATATGCTGGAATTCTTCGACTACTTTCTGATCGGGTTCGTGCTGGCCTTCGTGGTCGGGCCGTGGAAACTTACCTTCATGCAGTCCGCGATCGTGTTGTTGTCGTCGGGCATCGGCGCCATGCTGGGGGCAGCTTTCTGGGGCTGGATGGCAGATAAAATCGGCCGCCGGCCAGTGTTCAATCTCACGATACTGAATTTCTCCCTGGCGACTGGCGCCTTGTACTTCACGCCCGACGGCGGCTGGATCTACCTGACGCTACTTCGCGCCGTCGTCGGCTTCGGCGTCGGCGGCCTGTATTGTGTCGATCTGCCGCTGGTCCAGGAATTCATGCCGGCATCGAAACGCGGCTTCATCGGTGGCCTGGTCACCGCATTCATCCCGGTCGGCGTGATGATCGGAAGCCTGTTCGGCGCCTACCTCGCACCGGCCGTGGGCTGGCGCGGCCTGTTCGCCGCCGGCGTGGTGCCAGCCCTGGCCGTGCTGGTGGTCCGCATGTGGGTGCCGGAATCGCCGCGCTGGCTGCTGCGCCAGGGCCGCGTCGCGGATGCCAAGAAATCCCTCGCCTGGGCGCTGGAGATGGATCCGAAAGACCTGCCCGACCCGACCGCGCTTGAATGCGAGACCACACCGTCCAACTTCCTCGACCTGTTCAAGTATCCGCGCAGCCTGATCGTCTCCTGGTTCGGCAACCTCGGCGCCCAGACCGGGTCGTACGGGGTCACGCTCTGGGCGCCGACCCTGTTCGTGCTCGTCCTGCACGTTTCGCCGGCCGAAGCCTCCAAGGCGATGATCGGCCTGACCGTCGGTGGCGTGGTGGGACGCATCTCGTTCTCTTTTCTGTCCGAACGGATCGGGCGGCGCAACGCGGGCGGCCTGCTTGGATTTGGCGCGGCACTGTTCATCGCGCTGGCCGGCATCTACCACGGCGACATGATCTTCGGCGTCTCGGCATTCTGGCTGCTGCTGATCTTTGCGTTCTTCTTCGCCGATGGCGGGTTCGCGGTGGTCGGGCCATACGCGGCCGAGGTCTGGCCGTCACATTTGCGCACCTCCGGCATGGGCAGCGCCTACGGCTTCGGCGGCCTCGGCAAGATCATCGGTCCGCTCGGTTTGGCACTGGTCGTGGGCAGTTCCAATGTGGTGAAACCAGACGCAACGCTGGACGCGATTCAGCCGGCCTTCCTTTACCTCGCAAGCTGGTTCGTCATGGCCGGCGCGGTTTATTACTTCCTCGGGATCGAAACAAAAGGCCGCTCGATCGAGGAGATCGATCGCGACCTGAAAGGCCTACAAGCGGACGCGGAAAAGGGATCGCCTGCCGTCGCCGAATAGCGGCCCGGCGTTCGGCTCCCCAAGCTGATGCTGGAGCAGGTCGGCCTGAAGGAAGGTGCCGAGGTACCCGGGACGTCCTGGGCTCGCCTCGCCGGCATCATGGAAGAATAACCCGACCGTCACCCCAGGGTCAGCGCCTCCGTCACCGTCCCCCGGCATTCCCCAAACCCGATCGAGGCGTACCCGTCCCGCCGACAGGTGGCACGGAAAACAACCTCGTCGCCATCGAGCAGATAAGTCCGCGTCTCCCCATTCGGCAACGAAACCGGGTTGCGCCCGCCACGCGTCATCTCTAGCAAACACCCCGCCGACCCCGGCGCGGTCCCTGAAACCGTGCCGCTGCCGAACAGATCGCCCGGCTGCAGATTGCAGCCGTTCGAGGTGTGATGCGCCACCATCTGCGCCACGGTCCAGTACAGCATCGACGCATTCGATCGGGACAGCACATGCGGCGCAGCCCCCGCGGCACGCATTTTTGGTGTCAGCAACAATACTTCCAGACCGATGTCGAAACATCCGTCCGCCTGATCCGCTGCATCGTTCAAATGCCGCAACGGTGCGGGATCGCCGGCCGGCCGAGGCGGCTGGGCAATCCGAAACGGCGCCAGCGCCTCGGTCGTGACGATCCACGGCGAAACGAAGGTGGACAGGCTCTTGGCCAGGAACGGACCCAAGGGCTGCGACTCCCAGGCCTGGATGTCGCGCGCCGACCAGTCGTTCAGCAGGCAGAATCCAGCCACGTGCCGCGAAGCCTCGGCAATAGGAATCGGTGAGCCGATCTCGTTGCCCGGGCCAATCCAGACGCCCAGTTCCATTTCATAATCCAAATTCCGGCACGGCCCGAAATCCGGCGCATCCTGCTCCGGTGGCTTACGCTGTCCATTGGGTCTTCGAACCAATCCCCCCGACACCCGCACCGACGACGCTCGGCTATGATATGCTACCGGAACGTATTTATAGTTGGGCATCAGTGGATTTTCCGGACGGCTGATCGTGCCCGCCGTGTGCGCGTGGTGGATGCCGGCAAAGAAATCAGTGAAGTTGCCAACCCGAGCGGGCAAGTGTATAACGCAACGATCTGCGTCGTGCAGCAGCCGGCCGGCGATCGTTTCGATCTTCGCCGCGTCGGCACCCTTGGCATCCAGGATGTCGGACACTCGGCGCCGCAACGCCTGACGCGCCGCGGGGCCAGCTTCGAGCAAAGCGTTCAGGGTCCGCCCACTCGCCGCTTCCGCCGCGTCGCGGGCCGCACCGGAGAACAGACCCGCCTCCAGCGCCGAACCGAGGTCGAGAATTCGATCGCCGATCGCCACGCCGCCACGAGCCGAACCACCGTCGGGGCTGAACACACCGAGCGGAAGATTCTGGATCGGGAACATTGTGTGGCCGTTGGCGGAGGTCACCCAACTGGCGCGGCCGGCAGCATGCGTCTCATCAATCATCGGTGTTCTCCCGTGCGTCGGCAATGAATAGCGCGTGCCGCGCCAGAGGTAAAACCGGCCTCGTTGTGCTTGCGCTGGCGGGCGGTCTAGGCCAACGTCCTGCGTAATCGGCACCGCCTGATCAGAGCGTGAACGCCAAAGTCTTCGGGAGGAACCAAACCAAGTGAGCAGGACCCAGAAACTGACTCCCGAACTGATCGGGCGGGCGATCGACAGCATCAGCCTGAACAAAGCCCTGGTCTTCATCATTGCCGTGGCAGCGGCTGGGTTCTTCTTTGACTCGTTTGACATTGTCATCGTCTCCTACGCGCTTCCCCTGATCAAGCTGGAGTTCAATCTCGATCCCAAGCAGGTCGGCCTGATCGGGTCGGCCGCGCTGGCGGGCATGGGACTTGGATCATGGATGTGGGGATGGGTCGCCGATCGGTGGGGGCGGCGCGTCGTGTTCGCGGCGACAGTGTTGATGTTCTCGGTTTGCACCGGAATCGCCGGGCTATCAATGTCGTTGGGCTTCCTGATCGGTGCCCGCTTCATGACCGGCCTCGGCCTGGGTGGCATGGTGCCGATCGACCAGGCATTGGTCGCGGAATATGCCCCGGCGCGCATCCGTGGCCGGGTCAGCGCGACCCTGCCGCTGTGCTGGCCGATCGGCATCTTCGCCGCGGCCGGCGCCGGACTGCTGATCGTGCCCCACTTCGGCTGGCGCTGGCTGTTCGCACTCGGTGTGCTGCCCGCCGTGCTGGTGTTTTTCATTCGCCGCGGGGTACCGGAATCGCCTCGGTGGCTCGCCGATCAGGGCAGACATGAGGAAGCACGCGCCTCGTTGCGCTATGTCGGCGTCGATGACGCAACGATTGAGCGGGCCCGCAGCGAACTCGCCGCGCTACCCGCCACCAAGCCCGAACCGGAGGCGAAGTTTGCCGATCTGTTCAGCGCGCGATATGCGCGGCGGGTCGCGCACACCTGGCTGATGTGGTTCTGTTCCGGCTTCGCTGCCACGGCGTTCAGCGTGTGGCTGCCGTCGATTTTCGCGACTTATTACCATATCAATCTGACCAGGACCCTGGTCTACACGTTCATTGTCGCCGGGACGTCTGTGGTGGGACGTATGTTCGCGTTCAGCCTGATCGACCTGTTCGGACGCAAGGCGCTGATCGTCATCGGCTATGGGGTCGCCGGCGGTGCCGCCCTGATGTTCACTCAGGCAACGACCGAAACCGCATTGCTCGCAACGGCCATGTTATATGGTTTCTTCGCCGATATCGGCTCGCTGGCAATGACTGTCTATACGCCCGAGGTCTACCCGGTCCGCATCCGAGGCAAGGGTGCTGCGATCGCCATGGGATGGGGACGCTTCGGCGGCATGGTTTCCCCCATCGTGGCCGGCTTCCTGATCAGTGCGGATAATCTGAATTACGTCTGGGGCCTGATGGGCGCCTTCCAGTTCACCTCCGCCGGCCTGACCCTGCTGCTGGCACACGAAACCAGCCGACGGAACCTGGAATCCGTAGCCAAACCGGCGTAACGACTATCCGGTAATTCTCGCCGTCATGGCCGGGCGGGCGTCCCGGCCATGACGGCGAGAGCGCGGCCCGGTGGCCCACGTCTTACGTTGCCAAAGTCGTGGACGACCGGATCCACCCCGCCATCAATCAACATCAGTCCAGGAACGCCCGCAGTTGCTGCGTGACAAACTCCGGACGTTCCCGCACTGAAGCGTGGCCGGCCGCCGGCACCTCGACGACCTTGCTACCCGCGATCGTTTCATTCATCCATTTCGCGGCGTCCTTGAACGACTGGCGTTCATTTGACCCCAGCATGATCAGCGTGTGGGCGACCACTTTCCGTGTCTGCTCGCGAGCGTCCAGCATCGCCAGCGCCTCGCAGGCCAGGGCATATCCCTCGCCGTCGCAAGCCTCAAACGTCTCGCGCACGTGACGAACGTTCGGGCCGTTCTCGGCGATCGATTCGGCAGTGAAGAACACCTGCAACAGAAACGGAATCAGGCTCTTCACGCCATCCTTCCTGGCGGCAGCGGCGCGCACCGGCCAGTTCGCCCGGGCCTCATCGTCGTACCGCGGTGAGCAATCGGCCAGCACCAGTTTGTCCACCATATCCGGATAAGTGCCGGCGAAATGCTGCGCCACGCTGCCACCCAGCGAGATACCCATCAGATGAAACTTGTTCAGACCGTTGCGCAATGCGACGGCGCGCAGTTGCTCGGTCAGTTCCGGCACGCCGTATTGGTGGCCGGGCAGGGGTGTTCCGGGATGCCCGGGCAAGCTGTAGGCGACCAGTTCATTGCGGTTCGTCAGCGGATCCAGCACGTCCCAGAAACGCCAGGATTGACCCAGGCAATGGATCAGAACCAGGGGCTTCCCCGAACCCCGCCGGTACAGTTCGATCAAGGCTGGATCGAGCGGTTTCGGATTCCAGTTTTCCATCAGCGTTTCCTTTGTCATTCATCCCGCCGGGAACGTAGCCTCATCCTGCGGGTGCAAAACGAATCCCGCCGGGCGACCGTTACGCCGAGCGGATTCGGTGGGCGGCAATGATGCATCCCAGGTCAAGGCATCGAAACGATAGCCATTGACCGCATCCGCCGCTTCAGAAACGACGTAGAGCAGCGGCGGCACCATCTCATCCGGTTCCACCAGCCGGGGCACCTTTCCCTCCCGGCTCCAGTCGCGCAGTTCCTGGTTCATGCCGGGCGTGTTGGCGCCGGCACCGGGATTGACGATGTTCACCGTGACGCCGGTCCCCACCATTTCTTTGGCCCAGATTTCGGTTGTCATCTCCAGTGCCGCTTTGGACGAACCGTACGGAACCGATCCCTCCCGGTTCATTGTGTCAAGCTTAGTCGTTACGTTGATGATGCGCCCCCAGTCCTGCTTCACCAGGATCGGTGCCACCCGGCGTCCCATCTGGTCGGCGGCGACGTAGTTGGTGTCCATCACGTTCTGGATCACCTCGTCCTTGACCTCCCAGAATTTCCGCGGCGTTTCGCGACGGAAGCGGGCCGGGTCGATATAGGTGAAGGTCAGGCCTGCATTGTTGACCAGGATGTCGAGCCGGCCGAACGCCGCCAGCGCTTCTGCCACCACGCGGTCGCACGCTTCCGGGGACCGCAAGTCGGCGATCATCGGACGCACGTTCGGCGTGCCTTCCATCGCGGCGACATCCTCGGGCAGGTGCCCGACGGCGAGCACCCGCACCCCGGTTGCAGCCAGGCCCAGGGTCATCCCGCGCCCCAGGCCGCGCAATCCTCCCGTAACGATCGCAACACGATCAGTCATGGCGCACCTATTCCGCCGCGACCGTGTGGGATGACGATGGCGTCTGGAAATGCGGCATCACTTCCCTGGCGAACCGTTGCAGGTTCTGGCGCGATGTTCCGCCGCCGTTCAGCAGGATGTATTCGACACCTTGCGCCTGAAGGCGTTCGATCTTGCGGCAGATCTCTTCCGGTGTGCCGTACAGTGCGCTTTCCTCGCTGGCCTCGCGGGTATCGGAAAAGGCCATGATGCTGGCCGTGTTGTTGCCGTCCGGTCGCTGGCTGATGGCGTGCAGGCGGCGTTGCCCCGTCATCCGCCGTTCCACCGCCGCGGCTTTTTCCTCCGCCGTGTCCGCAACGAAGAAGGCGCGCGCCACGCCCACCTGGGCCGGGTCGAAGGCGAAACCATTGGCCAGCATCGCCGCCTTGTAGGTGTTGAAACGATTAATCGTTTCGTCGATCGAGGCAAACTGATCCAGCAACAGATTATGCCCTCGCGCCGCGACCTTGCGGATGCTGTCGGCATGGCCGGCGCCCTGCCAGAACGGCGGATGAGGTTTCTGGTTGGTCGGCGGTTCCACGATGATGTCGTCGAACTGCCAATACTTGCCGTGGAACGAGAACCGTTCGTTGGAGGTCCATGACTTGGTGATGATGTCGATGGATTCTTCGAATCGTGCGCCGCCTTCCTCCATGGGAATGCGGAAGCCGACGAATTCGTTGTGGCGGTAGCCTTTGCCGACCCCGAAATCCAGCCGGCCGCCGGACAGCAGATCGACGGTCGCGGCCTGTTCGGCCAGCAGCACCGGGTTGTGCCAGGGCAGCACCAGAACCGCGGTGCCCAGCCGCAATGTGGTGGTCTTGGCGCCGATCCAGCTCAACAGATTAAGCGTGGCCGAGACCTGGCCGAAGCCAGTGAAATGGTGCTCGACGATAAAGGAACTTTGGTAGCCGAGCGCCTCGGCTTCGATGAGGTATTCGATATAGTCGTTGAATCCGGCCGCGCTGTCGACGTCCGGTCCGCCGCGCTGCGCCTGTGCGGCGCCGAAAAGTCCGAAACGCATAGTCGCTCTCCCTGAAGGCTTTGACTAATCTTGTCCGGGCGTGTCCGGAAAGTCCAGTCTGGCCTGACGAGGGCTACATTGTCCGCCGCGGCACGGTGTCCAGAAAATCCCGCAATTGCTGTTGCCAGAACTTTGCCAGCCCGGTGGTGCCGTGACCCCGCGTCTCGGCGCTGGCCGGGATCAGCAACAGGTGTGCGTTCTTCACATGCGTCAGGGCCTGCGTCATCAGCCCGGTTTCAGGCGGATTGCGTTCGTCGTCGGCCGAATTGATCGCCAGCAGCGGCGCTTCAATCTGCCCCAGTCCCGGCGCGGGATGATAGTCCGGGGAGGCGTCCCACTGGTAAATGAAGTCATTGGCATCGGAGGGCGCCGGCGCCGCCAGCCGTTCGTCCACCAGTTTGTCGGCTTTCTCCCGCGTCGGAGCCATCGCCTGGTAGGCCAGCGTTCCGCCGCTGGTGGCGATGCCCATGAACACGTTCGCCAACCGCAGCGACGGCGGTTGCGCGGTATAGTTGCCGCTGTCGTATGCCGGATCCTGCCGGATCGATTCGATCAGCATGCGCCGCAGCATCCAGTTGCGGCTGGACATTTCGGTTGGTTGCGATGCCATCGGAACGAGTGCGTCCATGAACGCGGGGTGCGCCTCGCCCCAGATCCATACATGCATGCCGCCCATCGAGTTCCCCAGCACGAGGCGCAGATGGCGGATGTGCAGGCCCTCGGCAACCAGGCGGTATTGGGCCAGGACCATGTCGTCATAATTGTAGCGCGGGAATTTTGCTCGCAGTCCCTCGGACGGTCTGGCCGACTGTCCGGCGCCCAGCGCGTCCGGCAGGATGATGAAGTATTTCGTCGCATCCAATGGCTGGCCGGCCCCGAACAATTCGCCCGCGAAACTCGGGGTCAGCATGACCTGGCCGGACTGGGCGGTGCCGTGCAGGATCAGGACCGGCTGACCGTTGGGGTTGCCGACCGTGGTGTAGTGCAGCCGCAGCGCCGGCGCGACTTCGCCGGTGTGGAACTTGAAGTCGGGCGCGACCCAGTCGGCTTCCTTGGGGGGCGGGTAATCGGCGGCCAGAGCGGGGAACGCGAGCAACGACAAGGCACCTGCCAGCAGCCACCGGCCGATCGCGCGCATATGAACCTCCCTATCAGGCGGCTTTTTTGATGCGTTTGGCCTTGTTGCCGCGCATCTGGCTCGGTGCACTGCCGCCCTTGGCGCGATCCAACACGAAACGGGCGTAGTCGTCCATGTCGCCGTCGAATGGCTTGACCGTCCCATCGGCCGCCAGCCATAGCCGGTCCGCGACCAGTTCCATCAACGACCGATCATGGGTGATCAGGATGACGGCGCCGCGATAGTCGTTCAGCGCATCCAGCAGAGCCCGCCGGCTGTCGATGTCCAGATGGTTGGTCGGCTCATCCAGGATCAGCAGATGCGGTGCTGCCATGGCGACCAGGTTCAGCAGCAGGCGCGCCCGCTCGCCGCCCGACAGGTTTTCGACCGTGGTGGACTGCTTGTCGAAGCCGATGCCGAAGCTGGCCAGCCTGGAACGGTGGGACGTTTCGCTGTCGTCCGGCCGTTCGCGACGGATGATGTCGAGGGGGGTGTCGGCGGGGTCGAGCGCCTCGATCTGATGTTGGTGGAACCAGCCGACCTTGATGCGACGTTCACGCTGCATGTGGCCGGATTGGAGACCCAGCGCTCCGGCGGCCATTTTGGCGAAGGTGGATTTGCCGGCGCCGTTCACGCCCAGCAGGCCGATCCTGTCGTCGACGTCCAGGCGCAGGTTCAGGTTTTTCAACACCGGCTCGCCGCCGTATCCGACCGACGCGGCTTCCAGTCCCATTAATGGCGGAGCCAAGGGACGGGTGGGGGAGGGCAGGGTGAAGGGGGCGACGCGTTCCTCGAT
>JAQGHW010000483.1 GCA_028291505.1 Rhodopila sp.
GACCGACAGCGCGGCGGTCAACCGGCTGATGGACCTGGTCGAGGGTGAACTGACGCGGGCCGGGGCGGCGATCACCCGGATCCCCGGGCGGGCTGGTTTCGGCGACAACCTGATCGCGCGCACACCAACGACGTCGACGGAAAAACCGATCCTGGTCGCTGGTCATCTGGATACCGTCTGGTCACACGGCACGCTGGATTTGATGCCCTATGTGGTGAACGGCGTGAAAGCGCACGGCCCCGGCATCTACGACATGAAGGCCGGCAGCTTCCTGGCGTTCCACGCGGTGCGGTCGATCCTGCAGCAGAAAATCGCCACACCGCGGCCGATCGTGCTGCTGCTGACCCCAGACGAGGAAGTCGGCAGCCCGACCAGCCGCTGGTTGATCGAGCAGGAGGCGGCTCAGGCGGCAACCGTTCTGATTCCGGAACCGGCCGGCGCGGGCGGGGCATGCGTGACCGCCAGGAAAGGCGTGGGGCGATTCACCATGCGGGTCGAAGGCCGCGGCTCGCATGCCGGCGGCGCGTTCGAGGACGGCGCCTCGGCGATACTGGAAATGTCGCACCAGATCATCGGATTGCACCGGATGGTCGATATCGAGCGCGGCATCACGCTGAACGCCGCACCGATCTGGGGTGGCTCGCGGCCGAATGTGATCTCCCCGGATGCGGGGTGCGAAATCGATCTGCGGGTGAATACCGCAACGGACGGGGTCATGATGGAGCAACGGTTGCTGGGGCTGACAGCGAAGACCGCCGGCTGCCGGGTGATCGTCGAGGGCGGAATGAACCGGCCGCCCTACACCGAAAGTGCCGCGATTTCGGCGCTTTACGCGCACGCGCAGGGGATCGCGCAACAAGTCGGGCTGGCGCTGCCCAAGCAGCATCGCGGCGGCGGGTCGGATGGGAATTTCTCGGCGGCACTGGGCGTGCCGACACTGGACGGGCTCGGCTGTCCCGGGTCGGGCGCCCATGCGAGCCATGAGCACATTCTGTGGGGGCACCTGGCGCAACGGGCGGCACTGATGGCCGGACTTCTCGAAACGCTCGCGTGACAGGCTTCGGCACCCAGATCCCGATCGCTGCCGCGGCTGACACGGTTTGGTCGTTATTGACGGATGCTGCCGGCTATCCCGACTGGAACTCGACGGTCGCCAGGATCGAGGGGCGGATCGCGCCCGGGGCCAAGCTGACTTTGCACGCGAAGGCGTCGTCGGGCCGCGCGTTTCCGCTGCGGGTTTCGGTGTTCGAGGCGCCGGCGCGGATGGTCTGGACCGGCGGGATGCCACTCGGGCTGCTCACCGGGACGCGCACCTTCACGCTGACGCCGACGCCGGACGGTGGCGTGCTTTTTTCGATGGACGAGACGTTCACCGGGCTGATGGCGTGGTTGATCACGCGATCGATGGGAAAAATGTTGCCCGCGTTCAACGCGTTCGCTGCGGATTTGAAACGAGCGGCCGAAGCGACGGGGTAGAAGGCTTTCACCCTGACCCGGACATTGCGTGCAATGTCCTGCGTGCAGGTTGAAAACGCTCTATCCTCTTGTTTGATCGCATGATTCACACGCTTCGGACGTTCCCCTCGCGTTTCGTCGGCGTGGCGCCGCGTAGTGCCTCCGCGGCCGCCTGAACGCAACGCTCGAACACGGTCAGATCGTTCCAGCGATCCTGGTCGTCGCGAACCAGGGCGCCGCCGGATTCGGTAATGCCGCCCTCGATCATCAGGTTGTCGAACAGGCCGAACTGCTCGACCAGCAAGCCGTCGGCATCCCACCAGGACCCGTCCGCCTCCTGCCGTCCGCCGCCGATCGACGACAGCGTGCGGTCGAGGAACGCGGTTGCCACCGTGGCATAGCCGAACACCTTCAGGCCGAGGCCGCGGGCGAACCCGATCTCATAAACCGTTCCGACATCGGCGCTCGGTCCGCGGAACGGCGTCAGGTTGGCAACGATCGCCACACAGCCTCGGATGTGCGCCTCGTTGCGGAGCGCGATCCGTCGCCAATCCGGCAGGCTGGACCACTCGGGCGGCTGGTTCGGCAGTTCATCAAGCGGTGAAATGCCGATCAGGTGGAAGCCGGCGCAAATCGCCTTTTTCCGCTCCATCCAGGCGACGGCGTCCGGCAGGAAGACGTCCGGACCGGCGAGGTAAACTCTGGTCATGCCGCATCGCCTCCGCCAGCGGGTTCAGCCTTCCAGGGCGGCGACACCGGGCAGGGCTTTGCCCTCCAGCCATTCCAGGAAGGCGCCTCCGGCCGAGGAAACGTAACTCAACTGCTCGATCACGCCGGCATGGCGAAGTGCCGATACCGTGTCGCCGCCACCAGCCACGCTGCGCAGTCCGGCGTTCCGGGTAGCGGCGGCGACGGCATGGGCCAGGGCGACCGTGCCGGCGTCGAAGGGCGGCGTCTCGAAGGCACCGAGCGGACCGTTCCAGACGAGGGTTTTCAGGGATGGGAGAAGCTGGATCAAGGCCGCGACGGTGGCGGGCCCGACGTCCAGGATCATGGTGTCGGGCGGAATGGTGTCGATTGACACGGTCTCGGTCGGCGGGTTCGGCTTGAACTCGCGTGCCACTACAGCATCGGTCGGCAGCACGATCCGGCAGCCCGCCGCCTGTGCCTTTGCCAGGATCTCGAGGGCGGTACCGTGCATCTCGGCTTCTTGCAATGACTTGCCGACGCCCTTCCCCTGGGCGGCCAGGAAGGTGTTCGCCATGGCACCGCCGATGATCAGGACATCAACTTTGCCAACAAGGTTGCCCAGCAGTTCCAGCTTGGTGGACACTTTCGCGCCGCCGACGATCGCCGCGACCGGACGCACCGGGTTCCCTAGCGCCGCATCGAGTGCTTCCAGTTCGGCCTGCATGAGGCGACCGGCGTAGGACGGCAGCAGGTGTGCCACGCCCTCGGTGCTGGCATGGGCGCGGTGAGCAGCCGAAAATGCGTCGTTGACGAAGATGTTGGCGAGCCTCGCCAGGGCGGCTGCAAAGGCCGGATCGTTCTTTTCCTCGCCGGCGTGGAAGCGGGTGTTTTCCAGCACCAGCACGTCGCCCGGGGCCAGCAATTCGACGGCTTGTTCGGCGGCGGTGCCGCTGCAGTCCTCGACGAAGCGGACGCGCCTGCCCAGAACCTCGCCCAGTGCAGCGGCCATCGGGGCTAGCGACATCGCCGGGACGCGTTTGCCCTTCGGCCGATCGAAATGACTGCATACGATGACTTTGGCGCCCTTTTCCGACAGTTCGCGAATGGTGGGGGACAGGCGCTCGATACGGGTCAGGTCGGAGATCTTGCCGTCGCGCACCGGAACGTTGAGGTCGGCGCGCAGCAGGACGCGCTTGCCGGCGACGTCGAGGTTGTCGAGGGTGCGGAAAGGCATGGATGAGGGTTCCTGCTATGAAGGCTCAGACAGGCGAGGAGCTTCGCCCCTCGACCCCATCAAAGGCGTAGCCTTTGAAATCACTTATAAGCCGGTTCCAAAGGCAGCGCCCTCGCGCTTACAGACTGCCGAACAGCGCAGCCGTGTCGGACATCCGATTGGAGAAGCCCCACTCGTTGTCATACCACCCCATGACCCGCGCCAGCGCACCGTCGACCACCGAGGTCTGGGTGGCGTCGAACGTGCAGGAGGCGGGGTTGTGGTTGAAGTCGATGCTGACCAATGGCACCTTGTTGTAGTCCATGATGCCGGCCAACTCGCCCTTGGAGGCGTCCTGCATGGCCGCGTTGATTTCTTCCTTGGTCGGCTGCTTGGACAGGTTCACATCCAGCGACACCAGCGAGACGTTCGGCGTCGGAATCCGGATGGCCGTTCCGTCCAGCTTGCCCTTCAGCTCCGGCAGCACGAGGCCAACAGCCTTGGCAGCGCCGGTCGAGGTTGGAATGGCGGAAACCGCCGCCGCGCGCGCACGGTGCAGATCCTTGTGCAGCGTATCGACGGTGTTCTGGTCGCCGGTGTAGGCATGGATGGTCACCATGTAGCCGCGCAGGATGCCGAACCGCTCATGCAGCACCTTCGCCATCGGCGCCAGGCAATTGGTGGTGCACGATGCGTTGGACACCACCGTCATGTCCTTGGTCAGCGTCTTGTGGTTGACGCCATAGACGATGGTTGCGTCCACCTCATCGGCTGGGGCCGAGATCAGCACCTTGCGCGCACCGGCGGTCAGCAGCGCCGAGGCCTTCGCCTTGCTGGCAAAGATGCCGGTGCACTCCAGCGCCACATCGACGCCCTTGTATGGCACCTTGGTCGGGTCGCGTTCGGCCGACACCTTCAGCGGGCCGTAGACCTTGCCGTTGTGGCGGATGGTGATGGTGTCGCCCGACACCTCGATCTGCCCGGGAAAGCGGCCATGCACGCTGTCATAGGCAAACAGGTGGGCGTTCGCCTCGACGCTGCCGAGGTCGTTGATGGCAACCGGGACAACGTCATCGCGCCCGCTCTCGATGATGGCGCGCAGTACGAGGCGTCCGATACGCCCAAATCCGTTGATCGCGACCTTGACCGCCATGACTTGCTCCCTTTCGGCTACTTGCGGGTATCTCACCACTGCTTATCGTCACAGTCATTGAGATAAATCAACGGTGCCCGGCTGCACAAAACGCGGGTTTGACGTGCGTTTTACCCCAGGCGGCGTGTTACCGCCGCGATGACCGCCTCCGGCGTGATGCCGAAATGCGCATATAGGTCCTGGTAATTGGCCGACGCCCCGAAGCCGGTCATGCCGATGAATGTGCCTTCGGGTCCCAGCCAGCGTTCCCAGCCGAAACCACCGGCCGCCTCGATCCCGACGCGCGGCGCCCCACCCAGCACCTGGGCTCGGTAGGCTTCGTCCTGCAGCGCGAACAACTCCCAGCACGGCAGCGATACCACGGCGACGGCGATGTTGTCCCTGGCCAGCGTGTCCCGAGCGGACATCGCGATCGGCACTTCCGATCCGGTGGCGATGATGGTGGCCTGCCGCGGGCCCTCGGCCTCGGCGAGCACGTAGCCGCCCCGAGCGGTGCGATTCTCGGTGGTATCGGTCCGCCAGGCCGGCAGCGCCTGTCGCGACAACACCAGCAGGCTTGGCCCGTCCGCACGCCGCACCGCGAGTTCCCAGCATTCGGCGGTTTCCATGGTGTCGGCTGGACGGAACACATGCAGGTTGGGCATCGCCCGCAAACTGGCGAGATGCTCGACCGGCTGGTGCGTCGGGCCATCCTCACCCAGGCCGATGGAGTCGTGGGTCAGCACATACACCACCCGCTGGCGCATGATCGCGCACATGCGGAGCGCCGGGCGCAGGTAGTCGCTGAACACGAAGAACGTGCCGATATAGGGGATGATGCCGCCGTGCAGCGCCATGCCGTTGGCGGCAGCGGCCATGCCGTGCTCGCGAATACCGAAATGAATGTAGCGTCCCCCGTAGTTGCCGTTGGACATCGACGCCATGCCCTTCACCAGGGTCAGGTTCGACCCGGTCAGGTCGGCCGACCCGCCGATCAGTTCCGGGGTCGCCGGGACGAGGCTTTCGAGGCACTTCTGGCTGGACGCGCGGCTGGCGAGCCTGGGCCTGCTGTCGGCGATGTCCTGTTTCAGTTCGAACATCGCCTCATGCCAGTTGTCCGGCAGGCGGCCGGCTATGACGCGTTCGAACTCGCCGCGCTGGTTATGCCGGGCGAGCCGCTTCAACCAGGACCGGCGGGCAGCAGCGCCTCGGCTGCCCGCGGCGTGCCAACTCGCCTTCAGGTCGCCAGGGGTGACGAAGGGCGGTTCGTGCCAACCCAGAAGCTGTTTCGCACCGGCGGCCTCTCGCGGACCCAGGGGAGATCCATGAACGCCGTTGGTTCCGGCTTTGGTGGGGGCACCCAGGCCGATAACGGTCCGGCATGCGAGCAGCGTGGGTTTCGTCGAGCGCACGGCAAAGGACAAGGCGGCATTGATCTGGGCCGGATCATGGCCCGCGACCTGCTTGGTCGCCCAGCCATACGCGGCAAACCGCTTCGATACGTCGTCCGAGTAAGACAGTGCGGTATCGCCATCGATCGACACGTGGTTGTCGTCGTACATGACCGTAAGCTTCGACAACCCCAGATGACCGGCCAGCGCCGCTGCCTCATGGCTGATCCCCTCCATCATGTCGCCGTCAGACGCGATCACCCAGGTTCGGTGATCCACCAGTGACTTGCCGAAACGCGCCGCCATGTTGCGTTCGGCGAGCGCCATGCCGACGGCGGTCGCCAGGCCCTGACCCAACGGACCGGTCGTGGTCTCGATCGCGGGATGCTCGCCGTATTCAGGATGGCCGGCGGCGGGCGAATGCAACTGACGGAAGTTCCGGATGTCATCGATCGAAAGGCCGGCGTGGCCGGTCAGGTAGATCAGCGCGTACAGCAGCATCGATCCGTGGCCGGCGGACAAGACGAAGCGGTCTCTGTCGGGCCAATGCGGATCGGCCGCATCAAATTTGTGGAAGCGGGTCCAAAGCGCCGTCGCGACGTCGGCCATTCCCATTGGCAGGCCCGGGTGGCCGGACTTCGACTGCTCGGTCGCATCGATCGCCAGGGCGCGGATTGCATCCGCCATGCGGCGCGCGAGCGTGACGGGGCGTGCCAGGATTTCCGCCTGGAGGTCCAGGGCGGAATTCCCGGAAGACAACGCGAATGTGGCGTCCATGCGAACTCCTCGGAGCGGCGCTATAGGCGGCAGGGGATGTGGCGGCAACCCCCAAGGGGCGCCCTGGACTGGAGTGCCGCGCGACTCGCGGCATCCCGGCGCGCGCGGATCAGCTTGCCTTGCCTAATGCTCCCAACGCCGCTTCGACACCAAAATCCCCCGGTAAGGCGCCACGCGGGAACAGTCGTGTTACATGCCCCATCTTGCGGCCCGGTAGCGCCTCGGCCTTGCCGTAGAGATGCGGGATCACGCCGGGTTCGGCCAACGCGGCCGGCCACAGCGCCATGCCTTCCGGCCCGATCAGGTTCTTCATCACGGCATCGGAGTGCCGCGTCGCCGGTGGCAGCGGCAAGCCGGCGATCGCCCTTATGTGCAGCTCGAACTGGCTGGCCGGGCAGGCGTCGATGGTCCAGTGGCCGGAGTTATGCGGCCGCGGTGCGATCTCATTCACCAGCACCTTCCCCGAACTGTCGACAAACATCTCCACCGCCAGCAGACCGATCAGGTCGAGTGCCTCCACGACACGGCGGGCGATCGCCTGAGCGGCCTGGTCGATCGCGCTGGAAATCCGGGCCGGTGCCAGGGTCAGATCCAGAATGTGATCGCGATGGCGGTTTTCCACGGTATCGAACGACGACACGCCGCCGTCCGCGCCACGCGCCACCACTACGCTGATTTCCCGGGCGAAGTCGACAAAACCCTCCAGGACCAGGGGTTTGGGCAGCAACCGATCCCAGGCCGCGTCCAGGTCATCCGGCGCGCGCAGCATCGCCTGGCCCTTGCCGTCGTAGCCGAGACGCGTGGTCTTCAGCACCGCGGGAAGGCCGAACCGGCGTACCGCCTCGTCAAGTTCCTGACGTGAGGCGACGCGCGCCCACGGGGCTGTCGCGACGCCTGCGCCGTTCAGGAAAGTCTTTTCGTCGATGCGGTCCTGGCTGATCCGTAGCACCGACGGTGCCGGGCGGACCGGACGAATGGAGGCCAGCAGGTCGAGCCCCTCGGCGCTGACGTTCTCGAATTCGAAACTGATCACATCCACCGCATCGGCGAACGCACGCAGCGACACGGGATCGCGGTAGTCGCTGATGGTGACGGCGTGGGAGACCTGGGCGGCTGGGCTGTCGATCTCTCGCGTCAGAATATGGCAGCGATAGCCGAGTCGGGCCGCGGCCAAGGCCGACATCCGCCCGAGTTGGCCGCCTCCTACGAGCCCGATGGTGGCATTGGGCGGTAAAGGAAAGGGCGTCATGACGGGTTGGCGGACACCTGTTCGGGGGCGTCCGTGACCCCGGCGGTCTGTTCCGCCCGCAGCGCGTCCAGCCGGCTGGCCAGCGCGTCGTCCTGGATCGCCATGATTGCCGCCGCGAGCAGCGCCGCGTTCACTGCGCCCGCCTGGCCGATCGCCAATGTGCCGACCGGGATTCCAGCGGGCATCTGGACGATTGACAGCAGGCTGTCCATGCCTTTCAGCGCATGCGATTCAATCGGAACACCCAGCACCGGCAGCGACGTCCAGGACGCGCACATGCCGGGAAGATGCGCCGCGCCCCCGGCACCGGCGATAATCACTTTCAGTCCCCGATCCCGAGCGGTCATTGCGTAGTGGCGCAATCGATCCGGCGTCCGGTGTGCGGAGACGATCTTCACCTCATGCGGCACCGCCAGGCGGGTCAGTGTCATGGCGGCATGGGTCAGCGTCGGCCAATCCGACTGGCTACCCATGATGATCCCGACCAGAGGCGCTTCGGCTTGTGCCGGCTTTTGGGGCGGGGGCATTTCAGGCGATGCTGTCCGGGATCAATCGGCTTTCCAGCCAGGCGATCTCATCGCGCAGCATCAGTTTGCGCTTCTTCAGGCGCTGCAGGTGCAACTGATCCGACGCGCCCTGGTCTGCCAGGCGCGCGATGACCGTATCGAGGTCCCGATGCTCGCTGCGAAGCCCGTGCAGTTTGCGCAGCAGCGAGTCCCTATCGCTCAGCATGATTGCAACCCAGGATAGAGAGAATCGATCAAACCGGGCAAAAAGTTGTAT
>JAQGHW010000495.1 GCA_028291505.1 Rhodopila sp.
GGTGTAGGTGCCGAAGTCGATATTCGCCAGGTCCAGGTCGGCGATAGTCGGGTCCAGCTTCAGCAGGTCGTCGATACCATCATACACAAAGCGAAACGCCCCGCCGGTGAACGCCGAGTTTCCGGCACGTGACTCCAACGGGGCGGTTTCCAGCATGGCGACCGAGGCACCAGCCTCAAACGCCGACAGGGCGGCGTTGGCGGCGGCGTTGCCGGCCCCGATGACCAGCACGTCCACAGGTTCGTAGTTCATCGCCTACACCATCACGATGGGACGCACCGGCGCACCCGTGGCGCCACGGATCTTGGTCGCGAGCAGAATGAAGCACGCGGCATAGATGCGCTCTGCCGCCAGTTCCTCCAGCGCGAGGTTCTCGATGAGGTAGACGCCGCACTCGGCCAGGGCGAACTGGTGCACCGGCATCATCAGGGATTTGTTGGGGTTCGGCAGCACCTCCACCGCCATGTTGTCCGCGCCGATCGCAACGATGCCCTGGTCGATCAGCCATTTCGCTGCCGGCACGTCGATCCCGGGCTCGCCCTCCAGGTAGCGTGCGTTGTCGACGCCGAAATGACGTCCCCAGCCAGTGCGGATCAGCGCGATGTCGCCGGACTCCACAGTAAATCCTGCCGCGTCGGCCGCCCGTTTCAAGTCATCCGGCGTGACCGTCTGGCCCGGCACGCCCAAGCCCACGTCGAACAGCACCGATCGGGAAATCATCGGCGGCGCATGCTCGATCCCCAGCCGGTCCAGACCCCAATCCGTCACCACATCCGCAGCGACATTGCCATTGTAGAGCATCTCCCCGTTGGAAAAATGCCCGAGCGCATCGATGTGGGTGCCGACATGGGCGGTCATTTCGATGCGTTCGAGGTTGGTCCCGGCGTCGTTCGTCGCCCCCATCTTGCGCCGCCGCTTGATGGTGTCGCGCCATGACCCGAAGATCGACATCAGGAACGGCGTCTGGTTCGGTGCCATGAAGGGCGCGCCCATATAGATCTCGTGGCTGACGTCGTAGACGCGCCCCTGCCGAACCGAGGCCAGAGCGGCAAGCCGCTTCTCGACCGTCAGCAGGTTGCCGGCACCGATCTGGTCCGCCGCGCCCCATTGCGAATGACTGTGGATCATCTGACTGCTCCGTTTCCTCATTGGACACAGCCTGCCATTGCTGTACCCTGTCGGGCAACTAATCAGGGGAAACGAAGAATGACCGTCCTCTCATCGCGGAGCTATCTCTGTTCCTGCCGCGCAGCGCGGGGCTGATCAGGTAAGGCTCCGTTCGCGCCGCGACGTGGTGCCGAGTATCATCTGAACCAGCGAGTCCATGCTGAGCAGCAGGATCAGCGGCACCACTTCAAGCATCACACGCAGTTCCTTTTTCTCGCCGCCCATCATCGCGGCGGCGAGCCAGGGCAAGAAGACGATGCACGACCGCCGCAGCACGGGGTTCTTGTCGCGAAAGCCATAGAACGTCAGGACCAGCACGACCAGCAGCAGCAGCCATTGGACGATGGTGATCTCTTGCAGGAAGAACCGGATCTGGTCAGGCAGGTAATATTCGTGGCCACCGCCCGGATTGCCGCTGTAGTGCCACATCACCAGCCCGTACAGCACCACGAAAGATACGATCTGCGTCAGCGTCAGCGCTATATTTCGAATGAATCCGATACGTCCGAGGTTTGCCATGAAAAATGCGCTGCTGTACAGCACCAGTGTTTCCTTGGTCAGGAACGCCACTGGCAGGATCAGGGTGAACGCGAGGTTCCAGCCCCTTTCCAGGCAGATCAGCAGCAGGGTGGCGAACATCAGGACGCCGAAATCGTACATGTGGGAGAGGTGAAGCAGAAAAATCGCATTCACGCTCACCGACGCGAACATCATCGCGAGCAGCGATATCAGCGGGTTCCCGGCGAACAGCCGCAGGCACATCGCATAAATCAGCATCAGGAAGCAGAAGCAGTAAGCCCCGGCGACCGCGACGTAGGCGGCAACCGTGTCGCAGGTCGGCCGCGGCGTCGACGTTGCTAGCGCACACCATTCCGGCAGTTTCGCGGCGAGCGGGCCGGGCAGGGCGCGCAGGACCGATGGGGCGCGCAACACATCCTGCGCGATCTGCATGAGGAACGGCGTTACGACGCGGTATGCGAACGGTTGGGCCGCGGTGCCGTTCATGACGGACGCGAGGCTCACCCTGTCTTCGTGCAGGACACCGGTTCCGGTGATCTGGTCGCTGACGACCGCGGAAGTCAGCAAAGCGGCGAGGAAAATGGCCAGGACCAGGAACAGAATCTGCCAGAACCGGCCGGACAACCGAGCGCCCCAGTCGCCCAACAACAGCCTCTCCGGCGTGATTCCACCTGGTGGTGTGCCGCGCGTCAGGCTTGGGGGAGTCATGCGAAGATCCGCTCCGGGTTGAATCTTCGATCCGTTATCATCTTATTTCTGATATGCCAACTAAATCCGGCGGGTCGGTTCGAAATGCGATCCGTCCACGCCGGCAGTCCAGGCGCTGTGACCCAAGGGCGGCAATATCGTTCTTATAAAGCACCCATCCCGGCGCTCAGGCAGCGGCGGCAAGCCGCCGCATCCAGACCAGCAGGCCACTGGTCACGACAGCGGTCACACCCAGTGCCGTCAGCGCCGCCAATGCACCGAGCCGATCACCGCCGATCGCGTGCGCCGCGAAATAGATCGCCCCGATCAGTGAGATCCCCGCGGCGGCGGCGGCCTGCTGCGTCGTGCTCAACAGGCCGGACCCCGAACCGGCGTGGGCATGCCGCACCGTCGATAGCACCACGCCGGCGAGCGGGGACATCACCAGGCCTTGGCCGAAGCCGAACACCGCCAGCGCGAGCATCATCGTGGGCATCCCCGGCCGGTCGACCAGTCCGATCAGCAGCGCCACCGTTGCGATCCCGACGAACTGCACCGCGTTGCCCTCCAACAGAACCCGGCTGCCGACCCGAACCCCGCGCCGCGCGGCAAGCTGGGAGGCGAGTGTGAACGCCAAGGCCAGTGGCATCACTGCAAGGCCCCCCGCGAACGGCGAGAAACGCAAACCGTTCTGCATGAACAGTGTCATCACCAGGTAGAACGAGGTGTTGCCCAGGTGGAAGCAGAAGATCGCACACAGGCCTCGCACAAACGCTCGGTCGCTGAGTAGCGCCAGGTCGATCAGCGGTAACCCGCCGTGGCGTTCCACCGATCGCTCGAACCGCGGGAACAGGATCAGCGTCGCGGAACCGGCCGCCATGACCAGCCACAGCCACCATGGCCAACCCAGTTCCCGGCCGGCCATGACCGGGCTGATCACCGCGACCAGACCCAGGAACAGGATGCCCGCACCGGGAATGTCCAGCCGCGTGCGGGCCCGTGATGCACCCGCCGGCATCAGGAACAGCGCCGCCACCATGATCGCCGCGCCGACCGGCAAGTTGACGAAGAACACGCAGCGCCATCCCAGTCCCGCCAGATCGAGGGTCACCAGCCAGCCGCCCAGGATGAA
>JAQGHW010000502.1 GCA_028291505.1 Rhodopila sp.
GCCAGCGGCGAATACCACGGTTGGCCGCCTCGGGTCGTCCGCGGTGCCGCTCGCCAAGCCACGATCGCTTCCTGAGTGAACCAGACCGTCAAGCTCCCACGCTGCCGCAGGCTCGCGTCGTAGGCCGAGCGTTGGGTGCGCCTCATCGTCGTGCCGGAACGCAATGCAATGGCACCGAAGGCCTGCACGCCTGCCTATTTTGGAGCCTTTCTGGCGCGTGGTTGGGCTGAAGGGATCACCAACGGGCGCCGGCTGTTCACCGAGATCCGCCGACACGGCTACGCTGGCTCCTAAGGCCACCTGGCGCGCTTTCTCGCGCCCTGGCGAAACACCGCGCTGCCGCAAGATGGGGTGCCGGCTCAGGCGCCTTCTGCATCCAACCATGAAGCTCCGGCGCCGCTGCGACTGCCAACGCTGGACCCGATGAGCGGCCGCCCGATCTCGCCATTGACCGCGGCGGCGCTCTGCGTCAAGCCACGCGGCCAGATGGCACCCCGGCAGATCGTCAACGTCGAGGTGCTGGAGGCAGCCTCGGAGGAATTCACCACGATGCGCCGGCTGGCGATGCGGTTCCGGGGCCTGCTGCGTGGCGGCACGGCCGAGAAGCTGGACGTCTGGGTGAACGATGCGCGCCAGTGCGGCATCTTTGGAATGCGGCGCTCCGCGGGGACATTGCGGCAGGATATCGGCGCGGTTCGCAATGCTGTGCTGGAGCCGCGGAGCAATGGACAAGCAGAGGGACAGATCAATCGTTTGAAAACCCTCAAACGGGCGATGTACGGGCGAGCCGGGTCGAGTTGCTCCGTGCCCGGATGATGCCGCTTCATGAGCCGGGCTAGCACCGAGATTGAGGCAGACCCCCTAAATCCGCGCCCTATTGCATTTTCGACTCGCCCCAACCCTCGGTGCCAGGCCGCACGGGTCGATCTCTGGCGGGGGGATATTTGCGAACGCGATTCTAGACTCGCTGCTTGTGTGACACCGCCGTTGTCTTTAGTGTCTCTCAATATAAGATTCCACGGCTGCGACGCGCGTCGCAACCGCCAAGGAATCGGTCGGGAGGAAGCGCTGATGGCGACCGTCGGGTCCGTTGCATCCGTTGCCTTTAAACAACAATATATCCCCGCGGCGAAACGGGGGCCAATCACCCGCCTACTCGAGGACGAGCGCCGGCTGGCCTTCTGCCTGATGCTGCCGACCGTAGTGCTGCTCGGTCTTTTTATCGCCTATCCCTTCTTCAACGGCATTCTGCTGGCGGTTACCGACACCAGGGTCGGCGTGCCCGGCCATTTCGTCGGCATGGACAATTTCGTCAAGATCTGGAACGACGACATTTTCCACGTCGCGGTGTGGAACACCTGCCTCTACACCTTCGTCACCACCGTCTTCAAATTAGCGCTGGGGCTGTCGCTGGCGCTGCTGCTCAACCGGCATTTCCGCGGTAAGGCGTTCATACGCGCCTTTATCCTGCTGCCGTTCATCATCCCGACGGTGCTGTCGACCTTTGCCTGGAAGTGGATGTTCGACCCAACGTTCAGCGTCCTCAACTGGATGCTGTTCCACGCCGGCATCATCCACACTCGGATCAACTGGCTTGGCGACCCCGTCATGGCCATGGTGTCGGTGATCATCGTCAATGTATGGCGCGGCGTGCCATTTTACGCGATTAGCCTGCTGGCCGGGCTGCAGACGATCAGCCCCGAGCTGCATGAGGCCGCGGCGATCGACGGCGCGCGGGCCTGGGCCCGTTTCCGCCATGTGACGTGGCCGTTGCTGCTGCCGGTTACGCTGGTGATCGTCCTGTTCTCAGTGATCCAGACTTTCGCCGACTTCCAGCTCGTTTACGTGCTGACCGGCGGAGGCCCGGCCAATGCCACCCAGTTGTTCGCCACCTATGCCTATCAGCTCGGCATCGGCACCGGATTGTTGAGCCAGGGCGCCGCGATCTCGCTGGCGATTTTTCCGATCCTGCTGCTCGTGGTGATCGTACAACTCGTCTACATCCGCCGTACGGAGACACTTTAAGCCATGATCGAGGGAGCCCCCTGGCGGCGCTGGGTCTTTTTCTATGTGCCGGTGACGGCGTTCGTCGTCAGCCTGCTGTTTCCGTTCTACTGGATGGTCATCACGACCATAAGGCCGGACAGCGAGCTTTACCGGCCCTGGAGCGCGCCGAATTACGCGCCGTTCTGGACCACCCACCCGACGTTGGAGCATGTCCATGACCTGTTGAGCGAGACCCTGTTCAGCACCTGGATGTGGAACACGATGCTCATTTCGCTGGCGGCGACGGCGATCTCGTTGTTCTGTGGGCTGCTCGCCGGCTACGCGCTGTCGCGGCTCAAATTCCCGTTCGCCGGCAGCATCGGGACGGCGATCTTCATCACCTATCTGGTGCCGCAGACGCTGCTCTTTATTCCGCTCGCCGACATCATCCGCAATTTCAGGCTCGGTGACTCGCCGTGGGCGTTGATTCTGACCTATCCGACCTTTCTGATCCCGTTCTGCACATGGCTGTTGATGGGATATTTCAAGTCAATCCCGAAGGAGCTTGAGGAGTGCGCCCGCATCGATGGCGCACCGCGCTGGAAGGCGATGGTTTACATCATCTTTCCGGTGGCGATCCCGGGTATCCTGTCGGCCGGGATCTTCGCCTTCACCCTGTCATGGAACGAATTCATCTACGCCCTCGTCTTTCTATCCTCGCCGGAGCAGAAGACTGTGCCGGTTGGGGTCACCTCCGAACTGGTGCGTGGC
The DNA here is from genome assembly GCA_028291505.1 of Rhodopila sp. GTDB lineage: Bacteria > Pseudomonadota > Alphaproteobacteria > Acetobacterales > Acetobacteraceae > Rhodopila. The sequence goes on from JAQGHW010000502.1 coordinate 2,758, forward strand.
GATGTATTCTTCTGGGGCGAGCTTATGGCCGGGGCGCTGCTAGGCTCGATCCCCGTCGCATTCGTCTATTCGTTCTTTGTCGAGTACTACGTCTCCGGCATCACCGGATCGGTGAAAGGGTAAGCATATGGCTCGCGTCGCGATGCGCAGCTTGAATAAGAAGTATGACGAGGTTCATGCCGTCATCGATGTGAACCTCAACATCCACGACCAGGAGTTTGTCGTGCTGGTCGGCCCGTCGGGCTGCGGCAAGACAACGACCCTGCGCATGGTGGCAGGGCTGGAAAGCATCACTTCGGGGCAGGTTTCGATCGACGAGAAGGTCGTCAACGAATTGCCGCCGATGGATCGCGACATCGCGATGGTGTTTCAGAACTATGCGCTCTATCCGCACATGAGCGTCTACGACAACATGGCCTTTGGCTTGAAAATGCGGAAATTCGACAAGCCGGAGATTGACAAACGGGTGAAGGTGGCGGCCGACATCCTCGGCATCCAGGAATTGCTGAAGCGCAAGCCGCGCCAGCTGTCCGGCGGCCAGCGCCAGCGCGTCGCACTAGGCCGCGCGATCGTGCGGCATCCGCAGGTGTTCCTGTTCGACGAGCCGCTGTCGAACCTCGACGCCAAACTGCGGGTGCAGATGCGGGTCGAGTTAAAAAAACTGCATGAGCGACTCGGCACGACCGCGATCTACGTCACGCACGATCAGGTCGAAGCGATGACCCTTGGCGACCGGGTTGTCGTTATGCGCGATGGCCGGGTGCAGCAGGTTGGCGACCCGATGGAGCTTTACAACCAGCCGGCCAACCGCTTTGTCGCCGGCTTCATCGGATCCCCAGCGATGAATTTCGCCCAGGTTCGCATTGCGGCCGAGAATGGTTCGCTGTGGGCCGAAAGCGAGGGTCTCCGCATCAAGGTGCCCGCGCCAATCACGCCGCGGCTCGGACGCTATGCCGGGATGGAAGCGACCCTCGGCGTGCGGCCGGAGGATCTGCGCATTGCCGGCGCCGGCGATGCCAAGGATCTAGGTTTCGACGTCGCGATCGAGGTGATCGAGCGGCTCGGCTCGGAGATCCTTCTCGATGTTGCCGTCGGGTCGGCGACGATGGTCGCTTCGGTCGAACCGACCGTCACCGCCAGGGTGCACGAAAGGTTACGCCTCGCGATCAATCCCGACCGAGTACATTTTTTCGACAACAAGACCGAAGCCGCGATTTAGCGCGCTCGACTGGCGCGTCGCAATCGCGCGAGCGGTCCGGGGCCGTTCGACATAACAAGGGAGGAAAATATGGCCGAAATTCGTCGACGCAAAACTTTGCAGCTTTCGGCCGCCAGTGCCCTTGCCGCGGGCGCCGGCGGCCTGGCAGGCATCCTGGGGAGCGGACGGGCCCCCGCCTACGGTCAGACGCAGACGATGCACTGGCTCCGCTGGGCCGATTTCGTCCCCGCTTCCGACCAGCTTCTCAAGGGAGTAATCGTCAAGGAGTGCGAGAAGGCTCTCGGCATGAAGCTCACTGTCGAAACGATCAACGCCAACGATATCCAGGCGCGCATTACCGCCGCGATCCAATCGGGCTCAGGCCCGGATATCTTCATGACCCTCAACAACTGGCCGCAGCTTTACGCTGACAGTTGCGTTGATGTCAGCGACGTCGCCGAGGACCTCGGAAAGGCGCAGGGTGGTTTCTACGACATCTGCAAGGTTGTCGGGACGGTCGGCGGCAAGTGGATTGGTGTGCCATGGTGCGCCGGCGGCGGTCTCGTCGCCTATCGCAAGTCCTGGCTCGCCGAAGCCGGCGCGACGGAATTTCCGAAGACGTGGGACGAATATCGCACCGTCGGCAAGAATCTGAAGGCCGTCGGCCGGCCCTATGGCCAGACCGCTGGTCACACCTTCGGCGACGCTCCGGGCTGGTGGTACCCGTACCTGTGGTCCTGGGGCGGAAAGGAGGTCGAGGCCGACGGCAAGACCGTCGTGCTCAACACCAAGGAGACCGTCGAGTCGGTGAAGTTCGCCGTCGCATTGTGGAAAGAGACGATGGACGAGGGCGGGCTCGCCTGGGACGACACCAGCAACAACCGCGCCTTTCTCTCAGGCAGCATCAGCGCCACCAATAACGGTGCCTCGATCTATCTTGAGGCGAAGAAGAAGCCCGACTCGTACTTGACTGAGAAGGGTACGCCTATGAAGGACGATATCCTTCACGCCGGCATTCCCGGCGGCGCCGGCGGCCAGTTCAATCTGCCCGGCCCCTTCACCAATTTGGTCATGAAGTACTCGAAGAACCAGGACGCCGCCAAGAAGTTCATCCGCTGGATGTCATCGAAGGAAGTCTTCGAGCAGTGGTTCGTTTCGCAGCAGGGATACACCTGCGGCCCGACCAAGGTGTGGGAAGAGCATCCCGTGTGGAACATCGACCCAATCCTCGCCCCGTTCAAGAAAATTCCTGTCACCGGGCGCCTGACCGGGTACGCCGGAGCACCGACCCAGAAGGCGGCCGAGGTGCAGACCAAGTATATCATCGTCGACATGTACGCGAAGGCGATTCAGGGAATGGCTCCTGAGGAGTCGGTGAAAGCAGCGCATGGAGAACTGGTGAAAATCTACGGAGCCTGAGCAAAAGCCGACCGCGAGAAGCCGGGCGACCGGCCCGCCCAATAAACACGACATACAGGGAGAGCGGCAATGCAGCGTATCCATCGACGCAGGTTGTTGGAGCTTTCGGGCACCAGTACGCTGGTCGCGGGCGGCGGCATGGCAGGGATTCTCGCCTCCAGACGGGCTCCCGCCTTTGCTCAGGGAACGGCGCTGCACTGGCTGAAATTTGTCGATTTCGTGCCGGTTTCTGACCAATTGCTCAAGGGCAAGCTGAAAGACGAGTGCCAAAAGGCGCTCGGCATCTCGCTCACGGTCGAAACCATCAATGGCGACGGGGTGCAGGCGCGTATCACGTCGGCGATCCAGGCCAAGACCGGGCCCGACATTATGATGGCGGTCAGTAACTGGGCGCAGCTCTACGCCGAGAGCCTTGTCGACGTCAGCGACATTGCCGAGGAGGTCGGTAAGGCGCAGGGCGGCTATTTCAGTACGGCGCGCGCCGTCGCCAATGACGGCAAAAAATGGATCGCGATGCCGTACACGATCCTCGGCGTATTGCTCGCCAACCGCACCTCATGGTTTGCCGAGGAAGGCATCACGGCCGACACATTCCCCAAGACCTGGACCGACTATCGCGCGGTCGGAAAGAAGCTCAAAGCCAAAAGCCGGCCGCTTGCTCAGACGTTGGCCCACGCTTTCGGCGACGGGCCGGCCTTTTGGTATCCCTATCTGTGGTCGTGGGGCGGCAAGGAGGTCGAAGCCGATGGCAAGACCGTGGTACTCAACAGCAAGGCGACCGTCGACTCGGTCAAGTTCGCGATCGACTTCTGGAAGGACGCTTTCGACGAAGGCGGCATGTCGTGGGACGATGCCGGCAACAACCGGGCGTTTCTCGC
>JAQGHW010000539.1 GCA_028291505.1 Rhodopila sp.
TCGTTACTTCCGGTAACCCTCCCGCCCGACGGCCAACGGTCATGTCGTCGCCGGAACCGCTCCGCAAATCCGGTCAAGGTCGTCCTCGGCCAGGTCGGACGGTTCGACAACGCCAGGATTCGCCCCGCCAAATCCTCCGGCCCGGGAAACGCCGAACCGTCGTGCCGGTAGGCGGGTTGGCGGTGCAGCGGACGTGGATAGTAGATCGCGGTTGGAACGCCGTCGGTGTGCAGGGTCGACTGCACCCGGTCTCGGGCTGCGGCGTCAGACAACAGAACGACGTAGATCGCCCGGGCGCTGGTACTGTCGGGAACGTGCTTCCGCGTCGTCACGGTGTTGCCGAACCGCTGGTCGCAGACCCGGGCGATACGCTCGCGGGCCGGGTAGAAGCAATGGCGCGGCTGCAGGACTCAGGTAACGGGAGAGTGAAATAGAGATTTCGTGAGGGGGAGTCAGTGTAGCATCATCGGGGGCAAGAAATTTCCGAAGGATCGCGGTTCGGCTCGAGCAGCATTGCCCACGCACCCAGACGGCTGGGCTGATCACCCCTTCACACCCGTGGCGCCGGGTTGCGCGAGCATCATCCATGGCTTTACCCACAGCAGCCAGGCACGCCTTCGCAGATCAGCGCCGGGATCGACGGGGCGCTCGCTCTCGTCATCGGGCTGACCGATCCCACTACGAGCCTGTCGCTGCTCGACGATCTGCGTTCGCTGGCCAAGGCCGGCTCGCTCGACCTGATGGTGGCGGGCCACAGTCTGGGCGGGCCAAAGTCTGGGCGGCGCGCTCGCGGTCGTCGCGACGGCGTGGCTCAAAAACTTCCCTTCCCGCATCCGGCCGAGAGCGCCCGAAGCTCCGCCGCCGTATGCTCCGTCCGCGTGATCTCTACCTTCGCCCCCACACAAGCCTCCCCAATGCGAATCGGCACACAGGGACATCGAGTCAGACTACTCGGAAGGTGGATGTCGTTACTCTACGGCGCCCAGCACCAAACAGACGTTCTGGCCGCCGAATCCAAACGAATTCGAAATGGCGTGGCGCACGCTTGCCGGCCGGGCAACGTTCGGCACGCAGTCCACTGGCAGAGTGGGGTCGGGAATGTCGTAGTTGATCGTCGGCGGCAGCAGTCCGTTGCGGATTGTCAGCAGCGTGAAGATCGCCTCGACGGCGCCGGCCGCGGTCAGGCTGTGACCGATCATCGACTTGTTCGACGACATCGGAATCGATCCGGCACGCCCCCCGAAGACCGTCGACACGCCGATCCACTCCATCTTGTCGTTCTCGGGCGTGCCGGTGCCATGGGCGTTGATGTAGCCGATCGCGTCCGGCTCCAGTCCCGCATCGGTCAGCGCGTTTCGCATGCACGCGATGATCGGCTTGCCGTCCGGCGACGACCGGGTGCGGTGGAAGCCGTCCGCGACTTCACCACAGCCTTCGACGACGCCGAGTATTTTCGCACCGCGGGCGCGTGCGCCGGCCAGGCTTTCCAGGACCAATGCGCCGGCGCCCTCGGCCATGACGAAGCCCTCCCGGTCCTTGCTGAACGGTCGGGATGCCGAGGACGGCGGATCGTTGCGTGTGGACAGCGCAGACAGCAGGGAAAAGCGGATCAGGCTTTCCGGGTTGACCGAACAATCCGTGCCGACCACCAGGGCGGCATCGGCTTCGCCGCGGCGGATTGCCTCGACACCCAGCTGGATTGCCGTCCCACCGGAGGCGCAGGCCGTCGAGGTCGCCACCGGCGATCCTTTGGTTCCGAAGCGGTCCGCGAGGTTTTCTCCGACCGAACCGAACAGGAAACGGCGATAGTAGGGCGCGAACGAACCGCCCCCGGCGGCTCGGATCAGATCGTCATAGGTCACGGTCTCGTTGGCGCCGGACGCGGCGGCCATCGCGAAGCGCTGCGGCCATTCCAGTTCCACCGGCGGCAGCGCCAGGAACAGCGGGCCGGGGAAGTCGCCGATGCGGCCGATCCCGGCTTCGGCGATCGCTTCCTCCATCACCAGTTCAGCCAGCCGTTCCGACAGGGCAGGGGCGGACGGTTCTGGTACCGACACGAAATCGACGGTGCCCGCGATGGTTGTGCGCAGGCCGTCGATCGGAAAGCGGGAGATGCGGCGGATGCCGGACACGCCGCTTCTCAGTGCCCCCCAGTTGTCGGCCTGGCCCTGACCAAGCGACGTGAGCACGCCCATGCCGGTGACCACGACGATCGGCCGGCCCAGATGATCGGTATCGTTTGGCATCGCCATTTCCCTCAGGCCGCGGTGACAAGAGCCAGCGCTTCACCGCGCCAATGTCCCCAGGACGTGACCAGCGCCTGCTGTAACGGCGTGGTCATCGGCTGTTCCGCTGCCTCCAACGGCGGGAACAGCGAACCACGCCGGATCGACATCGCCGCCAGCGCCAGGCTGGCCGGGAACGATGGCTCCGGTGCACTGCCCAGCGCGGTCGCGCTCGCCCGTACCGGCAATCCGACCTGGTGAAGAAACGACTGTTCTTCCAGCGTCGCCGCCGGTGCGCCCGAGGCGCCGGAAATGACCGCCGTCGTTTCCCGATCGTACTGGCCGGCCATCGTTTCTAATTGCGCTGTAGCATTGGTGGTTGCCTCGCCGGGGCGGCGGCGGCAGCGGTCGGTCCGGATCGCGGCGATATGGGCGTAGGCCGCGGCACCCCGCGCCGCCGCATGCGCTCGGCTTTCGAGCACCAGGAAACATCCGACTGAGCCCAGGATCATGCCGCCACCGGAGGCCTGCCGAGCCCACACGGAATCGAACGGAGCCCGTCGAAGCAGTTGGGCCATCTCGATATGCAGAAGAAAATCCGATCGTTGCGCGTTGTAGGACCCACCCACAAGCATGATCTCGCCCTGTCCCGCGGCGATCCGGGCACAGGCGATGCGCACCGCATCGGCGCCGCTGGCTTCCTCACCCATGAAGGTCCGCGATGACCCGATGACGCCATGCACGATAGAGATGTTGCCGGCCAGCAGATTGGATAGCTGCGCCAGGAACAGGGTCGGGCGAAGGTCGCCCAACAGATGCTCATTCAGGTAAGCACCCGGGTTGGCCGCCTTCGGGTAGCCGGACATGATCGCCGAGTCGACGGCGTAATCACGCTCCCCACCACCGGCCGCGACGATCATACCCATCCGCGACAGCAGTTCGGTGTTTCCCTTCGCCCCGGCCTGGTCCAGCGCCAGGCCCGCGGCGTAGACGCCGATGCGTTGCCAGGCCTCCATCTGCCGCTGGTCGCCGCGCTTTGGAATCTGTTTGTCCAGGTCTACCAGCGGCGCCAGAGGATGTACTGCGAAGGGCGCGAAACTGTCCGTATCCAATACGGAAGAGAAATTATTCAATGCCTGCCAGTGTGCATCGGTGCCGGAGCCGAGGCAGGACGCTATGCCGATCCCGGTGATCATGGCGTCACGCTCATGCGGCATCGTGGAATTCCTCGGGCAGTCCGATGCGGTTTGCGGTTTCGAGCATCGCCGCCTTCAGGGTTTCGTTCGGGAATGGCACGACCCCGTAACGGATTTCCGCCTCTGCCACCTTCTTGCCCGCCGCGGCGATGCCGGCCTTCACCACCGCGTAGCCGGAGCCTTCGTGCAACAAGGTTGCGGCGACCTCCAGAAGCTGGCCGGGGGTGACGAAGGACCGCATCTTGGCCTTCTCGACCTGCATCAGGAATGGCATCTTCGTGCAGCGGGCCAGGGCCAGCAGCAGCCACCCACCGGTTTGCGCCATGGTCTCGATCATCAGCACACCTGGCAAGATCGGGTAGCCGGGAAAGTGGCCCTCAAACACAGGAGACTGCTGGGGCACTTGGCAAGTGGTCGAAATCCGGCCGCCGGGAACATCCAGCACGGTGATCCGATCGACCATCTGGAAGTATTCCAGGCGCATCAGGCCACTGTCGCACTATGTTGCAAGGTCGTTCAAGCCGCTTTCGCCGCGACCAGCTTGTCGATGTTGCCGCAGAGGTTTTTCAGCACGAAATATTCGTCGGTCGTCACTGTCCCGGCGTTCACGTCCTGGGTCCATTGCTCCAGTGGCATCTTGATGCCGAACGCCTTGTCGATGGCGAAGGCGACATCGAGAAAATCCAGGCTGTCAATCCCCAGGTCGTTGATCGCATGGCTCTCCGGCGTGATCTTGTCGGGTTCAATGTCGCATGTGTCGGAGATAATCCCCGCCACGGTCTCGTACGTCGATGCCATGCTGTAGCCCCTGAGAAAGTCGCGCGGCGTTACCATTGTCGCCCATGGGGTGCAAGAGTCGTCGGCGATCAGGGAAGGTCAGGGCTCTACCCCGCACCCGCGAAAGGGCCGACGGCCCCTTAGATCCCTTGATACCGGGGTTCCAAGGGCCATAGGCCTTTGGCGGGGTCGAGGGGCGGGGCCCTCGCCTTCCTGGTCGCCTCCAACCTTACCCCTTGGCGAGAATCAACGCTGCCGCGTCGGCGAAGGCCTGGCAGCCCAGGACGATGTCTTCGTCGCGGGTGTTTTCGGCGTAGTGGTGGCTGATCCCGCCGATGCTGGGGACGAACAGCATGGCCGAGGGCACGACTTGCGACAGGATCTGGGCGTCGTGGCCGGCGCCGGAGGGCATCGGCTGGTGCAGGCCGGGTGCATGAAGCTGAGCGGCGGCGGTCAGCGCGCCCTGGAACCCGGGGTCCATCGCGCTGGGCACGGTGCTGCTGCTGTAGGCGACCTTGACCTCGCAGGGGCCCTTGCCCGCTTCGGCCAGCAGTTCGTTCAGGGCGGCATTCAGCGCGTCGAGAATCGCCGGATCGGTATCGCGGAACTGGAACACCAGTTCGGCGCCGCCCGGCACGATGCTGGCCGCGCCCGGGTCGAGCTTGATATCGCCTGTGGTCCAGACCGTTCGCGGTCCGGCGACCTGGGGGAAGCGGGCCTCGATCCCGGCGACCAGCTTCACCAGTGCTACGCCGGCATCCTTGCGCACTGCCATGCGGGTGGTGCCGGCGTGGTTCTGCTGGCCCTCGAAGTGGATCCTGAACCGGCGGCTGCCGACGATCGCGGTGACGATGCCGATGCGCAGGTGATGGTCTTCGAGGTCGGACCCTTGCTCGATATGGGCCTCCAGGTAGCCGCGATAGCGCGCGCTATCGATCTTCTGCCGCGGGCGCCCGGAGAACCCGGCCTGGCGCAGGGCGTCCCGCAGGGAGGTCCCGGTTTCCCGGTTCGCGCAGACGTCGATTTCCGCTTCCGTGAGCAGCCCGCAGAACGACCGGCTGCCTATGAACGAGCCGAAATGGCCCTCTTCGTCGGCCCAGGCGGCGACGTCGATGCCGCGTCCGAGCGTGCGGGCGGCCTCCAGGCCGTAGATGACGCCCATGACTCCGTCGAGCCAGCCGGCATGGTTCTGGGTTTCCATGTGGCTGCCCATCAGCAGCTTGCGGCCAGGGGTCGGATCGCGGCCATAGACGTTGCCGATGCCGTCGATCGAGGCGTCCAGCCTGGCCTCGGTCAGCCGAGTGGTCAGCCAGTGACGGGCCTCGACGTCCTGGGGCGAGAATGTCGGGCGGTGTACCCCGGTTTTGTATTTGCCGATTTCGCGCGCCGCGTAGAGGTCGCGGAGAAGGCGGTCACCGTCGATCGCGGGCATGCACGTGCTCCATGTTCACGCGTGCAGTGCAACATACTTCCGCGCGGGCCGTCCAGCGGGGCCGCCACTCCGACCCCGCGTGGTCATCGGGGTGGAATTCGCCATTGCGGTTTCGCGGCGCGACCGGACAGTGAACCGCCAAGATGCCGAGACGCCAGGAATTGTGCGGGGCCGGGCGACCGGCTGATGCGACCGGATCCTTGGCGTCTTGGCGGTTCCGCTGGCGTAACACCAGCGGCCCAAAGTATCGCCGCTTCGTGGGGTCGGCCGGCCGTCAGTGCCCCGCCCCGTGGTTCGTCGGACCTCGCGGCGAACGAAGGGGACAAGCAGGCCACTGAAACAAAGAGCAGGTGTTCCGAATCTGGGGTCCGCCCGCCCTATGGCGAACCTCAGATTCGGTCCGCCGGTATTACTTGACGGAGGAATAGGGGGTCGGGCCGAGGATAAAATTCTTCACGTTGGCGACGATCGCCCCGTTTTCCTCGGTTTTGGCTCGGGCGGCGTGCCACTCCGGGTCTGCCTGGAACGCGTTCCACTTCGTCTCGCGTTCGGCCAGCGATTCCCATGCCAGCATATAGTAAAGCGTCGTGTTGGACTCGCCGATAATGGTGGTCCAGAAACCGGCCTGCCTGATGCCGTACTTTTCCCAGATCTTCAGCGTGATGGTGCTGAAGCGCTTGTTCAGGTCGGGCAGGCGGCCTGGCACGCACTCATAGATTCGCAGTTCGTAGATCATGGAATTCCTCCCCCATGGTTGAGACGCCGTCAGTTTGCGGCGATGGCGGCGCGGCGGCAAGCCGGTGAGGTTTGCTTACGCCGCGACCTGCGCCGTGGCCTGGACAAAAGTCGGATACCGGGCGGAACCGCTCAGGTTCAGAACCACGGTCATCGCGCCATCGAGGCCCTCAAACAGCGCTGCCGGCAGCGCGGCATCGCCGTCGGTCCAGCGGTGCCCGAGCGCCGGCTCGAACCCGTGGAAGCCGTCGGTCAGATCGGGGTGGGTTGCCTCCATCACGCGTGCGGCCAGGCCTTTGCCGACCACGATCCGTGCGATTGCCACGCCGAGCCGGCGGGGGTCTCGGGCGAGGCCCAGTTCCGCGGGTGCCGCTGCTCGGGAGACGATCCGGACCGTCGCCGGACGGTGCGCCAGGCGGAACTCGTGGACGGCGCCATATTGCGCAGCCGCATCGATCCGCACACCATCCACCAGCAGATGCAGGTCCGGGTCGTCGGTCAGCGTCAGGTTCGGTCGCGGGGCGGCGCGGTCGAGCAGTCGCCGCCATGTCGCATCGACGATCGGGCCGCCGGTCAGCACGGGCGCACAGGGCGGCTTCGGCGGCTGGCCCCAGCCGCTGTTGGCGTTCTGGAACAGCCAGCGGTTGCCGTCGTCACGGTAGCTCTCGAACGGCGCACCGTTGGCGATCAGCACATCGTGGGTCTCGAGTTCGATGTGGTAGAATTCGACTTCCTTCCTGTGGTCGTCCCATTGGATGGACCGGTGATTGATCAGGAACTCAACCGGGATCAGCACGCCATCGACGAACAGCGCGTGGCCCTTGGTGATGCGCAGGTCGTGGTATGGAATGTTGTCCGCCAGGGCGCTCTTGCGGACGATGACCGGGGTGGCGTCGCAGCGGCGGCCGGGGTTGACCAGGACGCGGCCGGTGCCGATCCAGGTGATTTGCCGCGCCGCGCCGGACAGCGTCAGCACTCGGTCGCCGATGGCGAGGTCATGCACCATCACCTCGCCCGTTTCGGTGCGGATACGGGTGTCGCGCAGGAAGCAGGGGGCTTCGGTGACCGCCCCGGTGGAACTGACGTTGAAGACGGCGCCTGCATAGCTGACGGCTGGATCCAACGTCAGGTCGACCGGCGGATTGTTCTGGCGCTGGATCTCCAGCGTGTTGCCGTTGACGATCACCGGAGAGAAGCCGTCGGTGACGCCGGTCAGCTCGATGGTGTCTCCGGCGGTGAAGCCATCGATCTGTCCGGCGAACGCGGTCGGGTTGACGCCCAGCAGGTTGCTGCCGGAGCCGAACACGATCGTTTCTCCGGCAGTGACGGTGCCGAGGACATCCAGCGTGCTGCCGCCGTCGATCAGGACGCTGCCGGTGCCGGTCAGATCGTTGAGCGTGAAGGTGGAGGGGTCGATCTCGATCGTGCCGTTGTTGACCACCAGGCCGGCGTCCGACAGCGTGGTGTTCAGCAGGGACAGCGTGCCGGCGTTGGTCAGGGTGGTGCCGGCGGCGAAGGTGTTGGCGCCGGTTAGGGTCCAGTACGCCCCCGCGTCGATCGTTGTTTGGGCGAAATTGATGAACTGCGTGCCGATCCCCGACAATGTGCCGGTAGACTTGCCCGCCGCCAGTTCGAGCGTGCTGACCGCGGTAGCGCCGGTGGTATTGCCGCCGTCCACGGTGCCGGTGAATATCGCGCCGGGATCGACCACCACGCGGTCGGCGTATCCGGCTTTGAACTGCACGGCGGCGGCGGTGCCGGTGATGGTGCCGGCATTCACCACGGTCAGGCCGGCGGAATTGCCGCCGTAGACGCCGTCGTATCCGACGATCGTGCCGTCGCTGCCGTTGGTGACGCTGCCGCCGGCCACAAGGGCGATGCCGCCGGTGAAGGACGTGGCGGTGCCGCCCAGGATGGCGCCGTCGTTCACCACGGTGACGGCGGTGCGTTTACCGTAGACCCCTACACCTGCATTGATCGTGCCGCTGGTCTGATTGGTGATATATCCGCCGGCGGTGAGGATGATGCCGCCGTATCCGGCGATGCTGCCCGCGTTCACCACTGTCAGAGCACCCTCGGCGTAAATCGCCGAGGCCCCGCTGATGGTGCCGGTGCTCTGGTTTGTGACGCCGCCGCCGGCGAGTAGAACCACACCGGCGCCGAGGAAGGCGGTCGCGGACCCTATGATGTGGCCG
>JAQGHW010000542.1 GCA_028291505.1 Rhodopila sp.
ATGTCGGCAAGTTCGTTGTGTTGCCCAAACGCTGGATTGTCGAGAGGACCATCGGCTGGCTTAACCGCTGCCGCCGACTGGCCAAGGACTGGGAGTGCCTGAACCGCAACGCGCTTGCTTTCCTACGCTGGGCCTCGATCCGGACGATGATGAGAAAGCTCTGTCAGAAAAGCACATTATCTCGGATGGACTCTCAGACGCAAGGGCGGTTCGATCGTGCAGGCCCGCGGTCCACCCGCGCAACCGCCACTTCTGCCTCAGGTCCAATGGATGGCAGTCGCCGGAAGGCTGGCGACCCCCCTCAGATCGATCGCACCCGTCCCGCTCAGGGCGATCAGGGTGCCCCCGTGACCATCCGAACCCATCTTCATGGAGCCCTTCAGGCTCGCATCGATTGTCAGCGTGTCACCCTTGCCGGTGGAGAAGTCGTCGATCGTCAGCGCCCCCGTTCCCGCATGGGCGACATAGGCATCGTGTCCGGAACCACCGGCGACTTCCATTGCCCCCTTGCCGATGGTGAAGTTGTTGGTCCCGTCATCCGCGGTCAGCACGGTCCGGCCGGAGCCGCCGGTGACCGCGACGCTGGTCTTGGAAATGAAGCGCAGGCTGTCGTTCCCACTGCCCAGTATCACCTTGTCCATGCCGGGTCCGCCGATTGTGATCGTGTCGGTTCCGGCAATTGTCATACCCACTGTGCCGGCGTTGATCGCCTGCGTCTGACCGGATGTGGGAGTCACCGAGATAGACGGCACCACCGCCTTCGCCACGGTAGTGCCCGTCGGCACCGGGCTGGTCGCTGTTCCGGGATCGGGACCCCAGGCGTCGGTCGGCTTGGTCTTGCTCCACCACAGCTTGGCGTTGTTCTCTTGCCAGATGGCTCCCTTCTCATAAGCCAGTTCGGTGATATTGGCGGTGGTCCCATCAACGACGCCGTTGACCGCGACCTGGTCCCCGGCAGTGATGGTCCACTTGTTGCCGGCGGCATCGGTGATCGCGGTGGTCGATTTCGCCAGCAAGATGGTGTTGTCGGGCGAGGCCGCCGGCTTGGGCGGGATCACCACCGGGACGGGGCTGGTCGCCGTTCCCGGGTCGGGACCCCAGGCATCGGTGGGCTTGGTCTTGCTCCACCACAGCTTGGCGGTGTTCTCCTGCCAGACGACGCCTTTCTCATAAGCCAGTTCGGTGACATTGGCGGTGGTCCCATCAACCACTGCGTTGACCGCGACCTGGCCCCCTGCGGCGATAGTCCACTTGTTGCCGGCGGCGTCGGTGATCGCGGCGGTTGATTTCGCCAGCACGATGGTGTTGTCGGGCGAGGCCGCCGGCTTGGGCGGGATCACCACCGGCACGGGGGTGGTCGCCGTTCCGGCGGCCGGCCCCCACGCATCGGTGGGCTTGGTCTTGCTCCACCACATCTTGGCGGTGTTCTCCTGCCAGACGACGCCCTTCTCGTAGGCGAGTTCGATGACGTTGGACGTTGTCGCATCAACGACGCTGTTGACCGCGACCTGACCTGAGGCGGTGATGGTCCACTTGTTTCCCGCGGCATCGGTGATCGCCGCGGTCGATTTCGCCAGCACGGTGGTGTTGTCCGGCGAAAGCACCGGCTTGGGTGGGGCGACCGGCACGGGGCTGGTCGTTGTCCCGGCGGCGGGCCCCCAGGCATCGGTGGGCTTCGTTTTGCTCCGCCACAGCTGGGCGCTGTTCTCTTGCCAAACGCCTCCCTTTTCCCACGCCAGTTCGATGACATTGGACGTCGTCGCATCGACGACCCCGTTGACGGCGACCTGACCCGAGGCGGTGATCGTCCACTTGTTCCCCGCGGCATCGACGATGGCGGCGGTCGTTTTCGCCAGCACCACGGTGTTGTCAGGCGAGGCCGCGGGCTTAGGTGGCACGACCGCGCCTGTCTTCTGGGTGTAAAGCCAATCCCACGGCGCCGCCTGGGTGTAGTAGGTATCCCACACGTCATGACTAAGCGTCGCGGCCTCGCTGTATTTCATGATGCCGCCGGCTGCCTTTTCGGCGGCATACAGGTTGCGGTCCCAGTCCAGCGGCACCTGGGTGTCGCCGGCACCGTGAATGGCCCAGATCGGCACGTTCTTGAGCGCCTGGACGATCGCGACCGGCGGCGCTGGATAACCCTGTCCGTAATCCGCACCGGCAAGCGGCATTCCGGCGGCAAAAATCTTCCCCTCGGTTCCGGTGTAGGCGTTGTATTTGATCAGCATGTCCCACGTGCCGATGCCACCCATACTGTTACCGGTTACATAGACCCGGCTGGGATCGGTCGAATACTTCGCCATTACCTGCTTTAACGCGGCAATCGCATTCGTTTCGCCCGCCGTGTCCGCGGTGGAGATGCCGCCGAAGTTGATCGTTTGACCCGACAGGTCCGCTGTCTGGTCGAGCAAGGGCGCGACAATGATCGAGGGATGCGCTGACCGGAACGCGGTCGTGTTAAACCAAGCGTCGATCTGGTTCTGCAGGTTGGACGCGCCGAAGCTGCCGTTGTCAAGTTGATGCAGATACAGCGTGGTCGCATACTTCACAGTCGGGTCGTAGCCGGCCGGTAGCAGCACCATGTACTGCATCCCGTTGACTGTCTGCAGGATCCATGTGCCGGGCGATGCTGTGGGCGGCGGCGGCGCTCCTGGCACCGGGCTGGCTGTGGTACCGGCGGCAGGCGCCCACTGGTCAGTCGGCAACGCCTTGCTCCGCCAGAGCTTGTTGGCGTCCTCCAACCAGACCAGGCCTTTTTCGTAGGCAAGTTCTATGACGTGGGATGTCTTGATATCCGCGACACCATTGACGGCAACCTGGCCGCCACTGATAATCGACCACGCATTGCCGGCGGCGTCGATGATCTTCGCGGTCGTTCCGCTGATCACCGTGTTGTCCGCCGAAGGCATATTGACCGGCGGCGACACAACCGTGGGCTTGAACAGCATCTGCGACCAGACCGCCGCCTGATCGGCCTTCAGCGATCCATCCGCGTTCAGCGTGCCGTTTGGATACTGCCCGGGCAGATCGCCCCACGCCCACCAGTCGCCGGAAATGCCCTGCTGTGTACCGCTGAACGTCGGCCCGCCCAAGGCGCCATCCTTGCCGTTCATATAGTCGAGAAGCGTCTTCGCCCACGCGGCATCGGTCGGATCCTGCATCGAGGAACCCATCTCGCCGATCCAGACCGGCGCGATGTTTTGCGTCACCAGGTAGCCCCAGTCTGCGTTGATCGCTGCGATCTTCGCGGCACCGTTGTCCGGGCTGAAACCGCCGATTTCCTGCGGATAGTCGTGGACGCTGTAAACGACCTTGTTGGCGACGCCGAGGGTGACCGGTTTGCTGCCCGCCTGCGACAGGTCGCCCCACGGCGCTGGGCCGGTTCCGGCCAGGTTGCTGCCGTAATTCTGTGGACCCTCGGCGACGATCAACGGCCCGGGGTTGACCGCCTGGATGGCATTGCCGACGCGTTGATACATCAGGCGAATATCGGTGTTGATATTCCCATCACCCCAGGTGCTCTGGCCGCCATACTCTAGCGGTTCGTTGCGCAGATCGAAGCCGATCACCGTGCTGTTCCCGGCGTAGTGCTTTGCGACGGTGACCCAATCCTGGAGAAACTTTGCGTCGGTCGTCGTTCCGGCGTTGCCGCCGCCGTCGGTGCCGTCCGATGAACCGCCAACATCGTACCAAAGCCCGTTCTTCTGCTGGGCGCCCCAGTTATCCTGCGGTCCGTGACCCGGCTCGTTGGTATGGTTGTCGAGAACAACTTTCATGCCGTTGGCCGTCGCCGCGGCCACGATCTGGTCGATCCGCTGAAGGTCGCTGCTCATGGTGGCGTTGACCCACGAGACGCGGATGGTGTTGAACCCGGCCGCCTTCATCACCGCGACGCTGGATGGAATTGTCCCAAAGTCCTGGTTCCACCCAACCGAGGCTATTCGCACCGGATTGCTAGCAGAATCAATAATTTGGCTGCCATTGGTGCTGAGGTAACCGGACGAGAGAAGGTAGCCGCCACGGCCTGATGGGCTAACGGAGATTGTCGATGACATGATGCTCTCACAAACGTGATTGATCAGAGGCCGATCTCACGCATCCGTGACGCTCGTCAAATGGAATACAAGATTATCGCTATCGAGCAATTATAGCTGTCTGGTAACAGTACTGACCTATAACGGTAATGATCGATAACGGCCATACGGCCATTCTATCGTTGCAACGTATATCGATGCCATTACAAGCTCTATAAACGGCAGATTCCGCTGCTGGGTCGCTCTATATCCCGACCTCGGTCCTGATTCGTAACAGTCACTAGAGAAGATTGATATGTGGAAAATCCGTCTTCAAATTTGCCGATTTTCGGCGTTGGAGGGTTTGAGGCGCCGGGGGACTGTCCAGACATTGGGGGATCATGCCGCTTTGGCAAAGGCCGGATCTGCGTTGGAGATCCGGTCAAATCGATGACCGAATCCGGAGCCGAGCCTCGCCGATGCCTATTCGATTGCCGGGATGCTCAATGCATTCTGCACACGAAATTTTGGCTTTTCCGGTGGCAAGCGGACTGTTTCACCAATCGAGTATCGGCAGTGTCACGGGCAAGTTGGGCATAAATAAACGTCATTGCCGGGACCAGCAGGCGCACCAAAAGCGCCCGTGCCAAATTTGGTTCATCAGATGGAAATCACAGTTCTGGGGCAGATGATTTGGTGCGAAGTCGGGGTGGCTGCGGTATGGCGCTAGTCATGGACGAGCACGAGCAGACATTTGGCCCGCGGTTGCCGCGCCGCCGCAAGACCTATCAATCGGCGCCCCCCATTCCAGGTCGGCCAACGATCGCGTGGTAGATCACCAGGACGACGATCGCGCCGATCACCGCAACGATGATGCTGTAGATGTTGAACCCGGTGACCGGCTCTGCTCCGACGAACGAAAACAGAAAACCGCCTACTACAGCACCCACAATTCCGAGGACGATGTCGAGCACGACGCCCTCGCCGGTCCTATTCACAATCTTGCTGGCAATGAAGCCCGCGATAAGTCCAAGCACGAGCCAAGCGATAATCGACATTGCAGTTCACCTTCCTAATGATGCACGGGCCGTCGTGGCGACAGCGCGCAGCGAGGCGGCTCGTTTCAGTCACAATGTCGAACGCACGGATTACGCGTCCGCGTAATCTGTTTGGCTCTGTTATCGGCGCGGCGACGGCGGATGCAGGTGCCAACTTGTTGTCCACGCTATAACCGACGCTGGCATCCATGCTGGCGGCGAGGCCGAGGTCGCTGAGGAATACCGCATTTGCTAAAAACGGGCCGACCTCGATTTGCAAATCAGTGTCGACCTTCGTGCTGATCAGTCAGAACCGGCTTTCGGCGGCGGAGACATGACTGCACGAGATCAGAAACGTGAGCACCGGCGCGCCTCGAACGGACTAATTGGTGGCGCGTTTGCCAGACATGGGGCGTGCCGGACGACTTCGGCTCACCCCTGAAATCGAACCGTCGAGAAAAGGACAGTACATGCCGGATCGTGAGCAGGAGCGCAAAGCCCGAGAAGCCCACATTGAAAAGATCGAAGGCGACACGAGGAAAGAGCGCGCGAAAGCAGACGAGCGAAGCGGTGTCGATAAACAAGCGGAAAAGCAGTCCGACCCGGCGCCGACGCGCCCTCCAGGGCGGGGGTCGTTCCGCAGGTCAGCGGAGCGGATGGCGAATGCGGCTGACCATAAGGAGCGTTTGTCGGTATCTGTCGCGATTTCCGTGCAGGCCGATAAGTCACTTTAGGTTCATATCACTGTAATTACTTATTGAATCGGCAGCTGCCGGCCGTTTCCATGACGATCACGCAACGCCTAACCCGAAGGTCAGATAGCGCAGCAAGTTCAGCATCTTGACCCGCGAAGGCCGCGCAAGCTTGCACGGAAATCGCGACAGAGCCGGTTAAAGGCAGGACCGCGGCGAAATTCGCACTTCTAGAGCGGGTTCCCGCTGACCGGACTCCCAGCCATGCGCTTATGGGGGTTCCGGCACCCCCTTTGGGTACGATTCGTAGCTCTCCGGATTTGAGCATCGCCGGAGAGACCAATGGCTTGGAAGAGCGGCAAACCATACGCCCAGGATTTGCGTGATCGGGTGTTCATGGCTGCGGACGAGGCAATCCCCGTGGGGCAGATAGCGGAGCGGTTGTCTGTCAGTATTTCGTACGTTTCCAAGGTCTTAAGCCGGCGCCGTCTGACTGGTGAACGCGCTGCCAGGCCCCAACGCTGCCATGTGCCACGCAAGCTGGCCCGGTATCACACGGTGATCCAGGAGCAGGTAAAAGCCCGGCCGGATGCAACGCTGAAAGAGTTGCGGACCTGGCTGCTGGAGACGCACGAGGTGTCCGCCAGTATCAAGTTGATCTGGAAAACCCTCGCCCAGTTGCGTTTGACACTAAAAAAAGACCCTGCACGCGGCGGATCAGAACCGATCGGACGTTGCCCAGGCTCGAACGGAATGGCGTGAGCGCCAGCCCAGCCTGAAATCCGCCAGCCTGGTCTTCATCGATGAAACATGGGCCAAAACCAATATGGTTCGTCTCCGAGGCCGCTGTGAGCGCGGCACGCGGCTGATCGACACCACGCCCCATGGTCACTGGAAGACCTCAACATTCATCGCCGCTTTGCGAGAAGACGGCCTCGTCGCCCGCGCTGTGTTCGACGGCGCGATCAACGCCGACTTGTTCCTGTGCTATGTCGAACAGGTTCTGGTGCCGACGCTGCAAGCCGGCGACATCGTCGTGATGGACAATTTGTCCTCCCACAAGAAGCCCGCAGTGCGTCAGGCCATTGAGGCCACCGGCGCAACCCTGCTGTTCCTGCCCGCCTATAGTCCCGATCTCAACCCCATCGAACAAGTATTTGCCAAACTGAAGGCTCTGCTTCGGAAAATGGCTCTACGCAGCGTCGAGGCACTCTGGAAGGCCCTCGGGTCCATCACAGGCTGCATATCCCCCCAGGAATGCAAAAACTTCATTCGCCATGCTGGCTATTTCCAGTCAGCGTCAAACCGCTCTAATTGTGGGATGTAAGTCAGTGGCAACGGGTGAGAGGCTATGCAATTACATCTCAACGGGTTCAAACCCGGCAATCCGGAGATCTCCGAGCCGGCCGAGCCGCACAATGTGTCGCAGCTCGCGGATACTCTCCCCGAGGACGTTGATGTCCTGATCGTCGGCTGCGGGCCGACAGGTCTGACGTTGGCGGCGCAACTGGCGGGCTTTCCCGACATAAAGACCCGGATCGTTGATCAGAAGTCCGGTCGGCTGCTCGTCGGGCAGGCTGACGGTATTGCGTGCCGCACGATGGAGATGTTCGAGGCATTCGGCTTCAGCGAACGCCCGCTGAAAGAGGCGTATTGGGTCAATGAGACGTCGTTCTGGAAGCCCGACGACAACCAGCGAGCAAACATCGTCCGCAGTGGCAGAATCCAGGACACCGAAGACGGGTTGTCCGAATTTCCGCATGTGATCCTGAACCAAGCGCGAGTGCATGACTTCTTTCTGGATGTCATGCGCAATTCTCCGACTCGGCTGGAGCCGGACTATTCGCGCCGCTTGCTGGATCTCAGGATCGCGCCCTCAACCTCTGGCGATGGCGAGCCGGAC
>JAQGHW010000549.1 GCA_028291505.1 Rhodopila sp.
TGGCCGATACCGGAACGGCCGCTTTGGAGGTCCAACTGCGACAGGCAGACGTTCGTGGGGACTGCCAACGGCAGCCGTCGACCGCCAGCGGGAGGTCACCCGACCGTCGCCTGGCGCCGGGAAAAGACATCGTCATGGTGCCTCGGCTCTGGCAGAGTGCCGGCCCAGGCTGCTGACGACTAAAGCGCGCAGATGCGCCAGCCTGCTTGACCGACGACGACAACCGGCTGGCCGACGGAGTGCGGCAATTGGGCCTATTCTTTCCATTTGGCGTTGAGGAAGAGGGCAGTCTCCAGGTCTTGTGGGAAGACGGCGAGCGCGTGCTCTACCGAGGCTGGCGCCTGCGCGCGGATGGTCACCGCCTTGCCGTGCTGGCCGTGGCGCCCGCTGTGGAGCACCCGCCCCCAGCCACCCTCGATCGCCTTGCTGACGAATACGGACTGAAGAATGAGCTCGACGGAGCGTGGGCGGTGCGGCCGCTGGAGCTCGTCCGCGAACGCGGTCGGACCATGCTGGTGCTGGAGGATCCGGGCGGCGAGCTGCTGGAGGGGGTGCTTGGTCAACCGATGGCGATGGGACCGTTCCTGCGCCTCGCGCTCGGACTCGCCGGGGCCGTCGCCAGGCTGCATCAGCGGGGGCTCATCCACAAGGACATCAAGCCGGCGCACCTCCTGGTGGATCGGGCGCGTGGTGCGGTCCACCTGACCGGGTTCGGCATCGCCTCCCGCCTGCCACGCCAGCGCCAAGCCCCCGATCCACCCCAGGTGATTGCCGGCACGCTGGCCTATATGGCCCCCGAACAGACCGGGCGGATGAACCGCTCGATCGATGCCCGCAGCGACCTTTACGCGGTGGGCGTCACGCTCTACCAGATGCTCGCGGGCGCCCTGCCGTTCACCGCGACCGAGCCGATGGAGTGGATCCACTGCCATATCGCCCGCCGGCCGGTGCCGCCGGCCGAGCGCGTTCCTGGTGTGCCGGCTTCACTCTCGGCCATCATCATGAAGCTGCTCGCCAAGATGGCGGAGGAGCGCTACCGGACCGCCGCCGGCCTGGAGCGCGACCTCCGGCGCTGCCTGACTCAATGGGAAGCCCAGGGCCGGATCGACGACTTCCCGCTGGGCGAAGACGACACGCCTGACCGGCTGCTGATTGCAGAAAAACTTTACGGGAGAGCACGCGAGGTCGATGCCTTGCTCGCCGCGTTCGATCGCATGGTCACGAGCGGTGCGCCGGAGCTGGTGCTGGTCTCGGGCTATTCCGGTATCGGCAAGTCCGCCGTCGTCCACGAGCTGCACAAGGCGCTGGTGCCGCGGCGCGGCCTGTTCGCCTCGGGCAAGTTCGACCAGTACAAACGCGACATCCCGTATGCGACGTTGGTGCAGGCGTTTCAGAGCCTGGTGCGGCCGCTTCTCGGCCAGAGCGAGGCCGAACTGGCGCGCTGGCGGGAAACGCTGCTGGAGGCGCTGGGGCCGAACGGACGGCTCATGACCGACCTCGTCCCCGAACTGAGCCTGGTCATCGGCGACCAGCCGCCGGTCTCCGAACTCGCTCCGCAAGACGCGCAGCGGCGTTTCCAACGGGTGTTCCGGCGGTTCATTGGCGTCTTCGCGCGGCCGGAGCATCCGCTGGCTCTGTTCCTCGACGATTTGCAATGGCTCGACGCGGCCACGCTCGATCTGATCGAGGATTTGCTGACCCAGGCGGACGTGCGGCACTTGCTGCTGATCGGCGCCTATCGCGACAACGAGGTCGATGCCGCGCACCCGCTAAGGGGCAAGCTCGCCGCGATCAAGAGCGAAGGTGGCACGGTCGCGCAGATCACGCTCGTGCCGCTGGCCCATGAGCATGTCGGGCAGTTGATCGCGGATGCGCTGCGCTGCACGCCGCGGCGGGCGGCACGGCTGACGCAACTGGTGCACGAGAAGACGGAAGGCAACCCGTTCTTCGTCATTCAGTTTCTGTACGCGCTCGCCGCGGAGCAGTTGCTGGCATTCGATCATGGCGCCGCGCGCTGGACGTGGGACCTCGGGCGCATTCACGCCGAAGGTTACACCGACAATGTGGTGGACCTCATGGTCGGCAAGCTCACGCGGCTGCCGGCCGAAACGCAGAGGGCGCTGCAGCTCCTGGCCTGTCTCGGCCACGGCGCCGAGATCACGATGCTTTCGATCGTCCTCGGGACCTCGGCGGAGCAGGTGCAGGTAGCGCTGTGGGAAGCGGTGCGCCAGGAGTTGGTTGAGCGGCTGGACGGCTCCTACCGGTTTATTCACGATCGGGTACAGGAAGCCGCCTATTCGCTGATCCCGCCAGCATCGCGGGCAGCGGACCACCTACGGATCGGCCGGCTGTTGGTGGCACACACGCCGCCGGCGCAGCTTGAGGAGGCGATCTTCGAGATCGTCAGCCAGCTCAACCGCGGCGCGACGCTGATCATGGCGCGCGAGGAACGGGAGCAGCTCGCGGCGCTCAACCTGATCGCCGGCAGGCGGGCCAAGGCTTCAACAGCCTTCGCCTCGGCGCTGAAGTATCTGATCGCCGGCACGTCGCTGTTGGCCGAGGATTGCTGGGAACGCCGGTACGACCTCATCTTCGCGCTCGAACTGGGGCGGGCCGAATGCGAGTTCCTCACCGGCGAACTGACGGAAGCTGAGCAGCGCCTGGCGGCACTATCAACCCGCGCCGCCAATACGCTGGAACGCGCCACGGTCGCGTGTTTGCGCATGGATCTGTACACGACCCTCGGTCAAAGCAGCCGCGCCATTGCCGTCGGTCTCGATTGCCTCCGGCATCTTGGCATCGACTGGTCGCCGCATCCAACAGAAGAAGAAGCGCAGCGCGAATACGACCGGATCTGGTCGCAGCTTGGGAGCCGCACGATCGAGGAGCTCGTCGGTCTGCCCTTGATGAGAGATCCGGCATCCAGTGCGACTCTCGATGTGCTGATCGCGCTCGCGCCGCCCGCATTGCGGACGGATGTGAATCTCCATGCGCTGATTAGCTGCAGGGCGGTCAATCTCAGCCTCGAGCACGGCCACTGTGACGGTTCGTGCTACGCCTACGTTCGGCTTGGCATGATCGCCGGCGCGCGCTTTGGCGACTATCAGACCGGATTTCGATTCGGCCGGCTCGGCTATGACCTAGTCGAAGGCCTCGGCCTGACGCGTTTCCAGGCCAGAGTCTATATGCTTTTCGGAGATACCATCCTGCCCTGGACGCGGCAGGTCAGGGCTGGCCGTGATCTGGTGCGTGGCGGGTTCGAGGCGGCAAACAAGATTGGCGACCTGACTTTCGCCGCCTACTGCGGCAACCATTTGACCACCAACATGCTTGCGGCGGGCGATCCGCTCGTCGAGGTGCAGCGTGAGGCCGAGCATGGTCTTGCATTCGCGCAGAAGGCACGGTTCGGTATCGTCATCGACATCATCGCCACGCAGCTCGGGCTGGTCCGGACACTGCGCGGCTTGACGCCGACATTTGGCTCGTTCGACGATGCGCAGTTCGATGAGTGTCGGATCGAACGCCGCTTTTCAGAAGATCCGAATCTGGCGCAATCCGAGTGCTGGTACTGGATCCGCAAGCTGCAGGCGCGGTTTTTTGCTGGCGACCACGCGTCGGCCATCGCGGCCTCGTCAAGAGCCCACCGGCTGTTGTGGACCTCGGATTCACAGTTCGAAATGGCGGAGTATCATTTTTACGGCGCGCTGTCTCACGCTGCTGTCTGCGGTTCCGCGGCAGCCGGCGAGCGCCAGCAGCACCTGGACGCGGTCGCTGCGCATCACAAGCAGCTCGAGATCTGGGCGGCGAACTGTCCGGAGAATTTCGAGAACCGCGCCGCGCTGGTCGGCGCCGAGATCGCCCGCCTGGAGGGCCGCGAGCTTGACGCTGAGCGTCTCTACGAACAGGCCATCCGCTCGGCTCGCGCCAATGGCTTTGTTCACAACGAAGCACTCGCTAACGAACTGGCTGCCCGCTTCTACGCGGCGCGTGGGTTCGACAGGTTCGCCCATGTCTGTCTGCAGGATGCCCGCTATGGCTACGTCCGTTGGGGAGCCACCGGCAAGGTGCGGCAACTCGATCAGCTGTATCCGCGGCTTCGGGAGGCAGAGCCGGTCTCCGGGCCGACAGGCACGATCGCGGCACCGGTTGAACACCTCGACCTCGCGACCGTGATCAAAGTGTCGCAAGCGGTGTCGGGGGAGATCGTGTTGGAAAGGCTGCTCGACACACTCATGCGCACGGCGATCGAGCAGGCCGGGGCTCAACGGGGGCTGTTGCTTATCCCACGGGGGACGGAGCAGCGGATCGCGGCGGAAGCCACGACCCCTGGCGACACCGTCAAGGTGCTCCTGCGGGACGAGCCGGTGACCGCCGCGCTGCCGGAGGCGATCCTCCATTACGTCATGCGCACGCGCGAGGCCGTGATTCTCGACGACGCCGCGGCGGAGAACCCATTTGCCGCGGACCCCTATCTCCTGCAACGGCAGGCGCGTTCTGTTCTCTGCCTGCCGTTGATCAACCAGAGCAAGCTGATCGGCGTGCTGTACCTGGAAAACAACCTGGCACCGCACGTGTTCACGCCGGCCCGGCTCGCAGTGTTAAAGCTGCTCGCCTCGCAGGCCGCGATCTCGCTGGAAAACACCCGCCTCTACCGCGATGTCGTGGAACGCGAGGCCAAGATCCGGCGACTGGTTGACGCCAATATCATCGGGATCTTCATCTGGGAATCCGAGGGACAGATCTTCGAGGCCAACGACGCGTTTCTCCGCATGGTGGGGCAGGATCGTGATGATCTCGTCGCCGGTCGCCTGCGCTGGACGGACCTGACGCCGCCGGAATGGCGCAGGCGTCA
>JAQGHW010000557.1 GCA_028291505.1 Rhodopila sp.
GCAGTCATATCTCCACGGTGCTCGAGCATCTGATCAAACTGCAAGCCTCCCCTGCAACCGATCCGCGCAACGGGTGGAAAGTATCGATCGACCGTGCACGGGCCGATATCGCCCGCGACCTGGAGGACAGTCCCAGTTTGCGTCGCTTGGTCGCCGAACTGATTGTCGACGAGACCCGGCGGACTGGAAAGCTGGTTGCCTTGTCGCTGCAGCGGTTCGGCCAACAACCGCGCGCCGAAATTGACAATCTGACATTCACCGAGGAACAGGTGCTCGATCTGTGGTTTCCCGAAGACCCTGCGTGACTGTGCCGCGCGTGACCTGTCGCGTCTGTGGCTTCAGCATCATCGCGATCCTGATTGCCGCGTAAGTCCAAACCGCGCCAGAGACCATTGAGCAGCGCCCACCGGGCCCGCCTCACGCGTCCAGCCCCGTCTGGGTGCTGATTCACAGTCAGGACGATGCGGCTATCGGGGGTGACAGGGCCATGCTTGACGCTGCGAGCGGCAAGTCCGGCCAAGTGCTACCCTTGGCCGAGCATTTCATCCTGTTTGCCGCGTCGGGCACGATCGGCAACCAACGCCTCGAGCATCCCGGCTAGCCGCGCGGAAAGTCCTTCGGATCCGACACTTTGGGCGGTGATGCGGGCGCCCTCGAATATCAGGGAGACTTCGTCGGCGAGACGATCGGGATCGGCGAGCTTGGCATCGCGGCACAGCTGAATGAGCCGTTCGCGGACCGCCGTCTTATATTCGCGGATGACGCGCCGCGCCGGATGGTCCTTGTCCGGCAGCTCGACCGCGGCGTTGGCGAGTGCACAGCCACGCTCCGCCTCGTACTCCTTGAAGTCACAGATATGGCGCAGCCAGGCCAGAAGCTGGCCTTTCGGATCGCCCACGTGGGCAGCGGCGATCACATCCCAGGCGACCTCGAATTCCTGCGTGAGCTCGCTGAGACACGCAGCGACCAGCACATCCTTCGACGCGAAGTGACGATAGAGCGTCATCTTGTTGCTATCGGCCGCCGCGGCAATCGCGTCGACGCCGACGGCATGGATGCCTCGGCGATAGAACAGCTCGCGCGCAGCGGCCAGGATGCGCTCGCGCGGGGGCAGACTGACGCCCCGCCGTTCCTTGCCCGGCATTGCGGTTGACACGCTCATGTTCACCCCGTCCCTTGACATGTTACCGACCGGTCAGTATCTTGCGGGTGTTACCTGTCAGTCATCCCCTATCTAGCGCGTGTGCGAACCGATTTCTACCCCCCGTCCCGAAGGGCACAGCAATGCATAACCGCGAGCTGACGCTGACCGAGCTACTGGACGATCCGATGACCCTGGCCGTGATGGCGGCCGATCGGGTGGACCCGGCTGCACTCAAAGCGATCTTGTCTGCGTTGGCCCGCAGGCTCCAGTTCGACCTGCCGGCTGATCCAGGACGGGACTGGGCCTGGCTGGACGCTTGGTCGTGGTGAACTTCTTCATCCACCGGCCGGTCTTCGCCTCGGTCATCGCCGTTATCATGGTGTTGACTGGCCTCATTGCGTACAGCTTGCTGCCTGTCGCGCAATTTCCGGACATCACGCCACCGCAGGTCGTCGTCACCACCACTTACCCTGGCGCGAGTTCCCAGGTCGTCGCCGACACCGTAACGACGCCGCTTGAGCAGCAGATCAACGGCGTGCCGGGTATGGCCTATATGTCGTCGGTCAGCGCCAATGACGGCAGCTCGACCATTACCATCACCTTCAATGTTGGCTATCCCATCGACACTGCCGCGGTCGACGTGCAGAACCGCGTCTCCCAGGCGACGGCGCAATTGCCGGCCATCGTCAATCAGGCCGGGATCATCATCACCAAGAAGAATCCCGACATCCTGCTGGGGATCAACCTCACCTCGCCGGATCGATCGGTCGATCTCGTTACGCTCAGCAACTACGCCTACCTGCAACTCATCGATCCGCTGAAGCGCCTTCCGGGCATCGGCGACGTGACCATCTTCGGTGAGCGGCGCTATTCGATGCGCGTGTGGCTCAATCCAGACAAGCTCGCCACGCTCGGCGTCACCGCGATGGATGTCCAGAATGCGATCGCAGAGCAGAACATCCAGGTGGCCGCCGGCCGGTTGGGGCAGGCGCCCGCGCCAGCCGGCACGGAGTTCGAGTTCCAGGTCAATGCGGTCGGCCGGCTGAGCGATCCACAACAGTTCGGCGAGATCGTCATCCGCGCCGGGACGACGAGCGAAGCCGTCGTGCGACTGCGAGACGTCGCTCGTGTCGAACTCGGCGCCATGCAGTACACGTCGAGCGCGCGGTTCAACAAGGAACCGACCGTCTTCATCGCTGTCTATCAGACACCCGGATCGAACGCACTTGAGGTCGATAAAGCGATCCGGACCCGGATGGCCGAGCTCGCGCGGCGCTTCCCCAAGGGCATGACCTGGGGGATCAACTATGACACGACGACCTTCGTCTCCGCGTCGATGCACGATGTTGTCGTAACTCTCGGCGAGGCGCTGGCGCTGGTCATCGCCGTGGTGTTCCTGTTCCTGCAGAGCTGGCGCAGCACCGTCATCCCCGCCATCGCCATCCCGGTCTCGCTGATCGCCACCCTCGCGGTGATGCTGGCGCTCGGATTTTCCCTCAACACGGTAAGCATGCTTGGCATGGTGTTGGCGATCGGATTGGTCGTCGACGACGCCATCGTCGTGGTCGAGAATGTGGATCGGCAGCTTGAGCTGGGGCTCACGCCGATCGATGCCGCCGTTGCGGCGATGAAGGAGGTCACTGGCCCGATTGTCGCGACGACCGCCGTGCTGCTGGCGGTGTTCGTCCCGGTCGCCTTTCTACCCGGCGTTACCGGTCGGCTCTACAACCAGTTCGCGCTTACCATCGCGATTTCGGTCGCCATCTCGGCCTTCAATTCGCTCACACTCAGCCCAGCTCTGTGCGCCGTGCTGCTGCGGCATCGGCCACCGTCACGCTGGTTGGCATTCCGCGCCTTCAACAGTGGTTTCACCTATGCGGCGGAGGCGTACGCCGGTGGCATCCGGCGCGTCATCGGCGCGCGCTGGCCTGCGTTGGCGCTGTTCGCGGGCGGACTGGTGCTGACCTATGGGATCTATTCGCGCATCCCGGCAGGGTTTCTTCCGGTCGAAGATCAGGGCTATTTCTTTGCGGTAATCCAACTTCCCGACGGCGCCTCGCAGCAGCGGACCGACGCTGTAGCCGAGAAGGTTCGCGCGATTCTGGCAGCCCAGGACGGTGTGCAGGATGTGATCCCGGTCACCGGCACGAATTTCCTGACCGGAGCCAATCAATCGAATTCGGCGGTGGAATTTGCTCTGCTCAAACCATGGGATAAACGCGGTGCGTCACTCACCGCCTCGGGTATCGTCGCGGCGGTGCGCCCCAAGCTTCTGGCCCTGCCGGACGCGATCGCGCTGAGTTTCGATCCGCCATCGATACCAGGAATTGCGACCACCGGTGGCTTCGAGTTCGAGGTCGAGGACCTCACCGGACAGGGCTCCCAGGCGTTGAACGATGCGACACAGGCCCTGGTGGCCGAAGCGCGGAAACAGCCGGAACTCAACGCGCGGCAGCTGTTCACCACGTTCAGTACATCGACTCCGGAATACACCTACGACCTCGACCGGTCGAAGGCTAAGCTGCTCGGCCTTAATCTGCCGGACGTGTTCAGCACGCTGCAGATCGAACTCGGCTCTCTCTATGTAAACGACTTCACCTTGTTCGGCAGGACCTTCCGCGTGACGATGCAGGCCGACAACGGAGCCCGGGCCAGCCCGACCAACGTCGCGGGTCTCTATGTCCGCAACACGGCGGGCGGAATGGTGCCGCTCAGCACCCTCGGCAAGCTGCGGGCCATGGTCGGTCCGGAATTTGTTTCGCACTACAACATCTATGGTTCGGCCCTGATTAACGGCGCACCTGCTCCGGGCTATAGTTCGGGGCAGGCGATCGCCGCGATGCAACGGGCCGCGGCGCGGGCTCTGCCGGCCGACTTTGGATACGAGTGGACCGGCATCACCTATCAGCAGCTCAAGGCCGGCGCAGTCGCGGGCATCGTGTTCGTCCTCGCGATGGTGTTCGTGTTCCTGTTCCTGGCCGCCCAGTACGAAAGCTGGTCGATGCCATTCATGGTCATCCTGGCCGTGCCGCTTGCCTTGTTTGGTGCAGTGA
>JAQGHW010000653.1 GCA_028291505.1 Rhodopila sp.
ACCGCAGCACGAGGTCGCCCCCAAGGAAAAGCATTACCCCCGAGAATGGCCATGGTTCGCATTCGCTGACATCGCAGCGTGAGGCCACTAGGTATACGATATCGTGCTGGAATTGGCCCGGCATGTCGCAGGTCTTGGCATCCGTCTTGCTGTCCTGCATGCGGGGAGATGGCAGCTATGGGTGGTGTATCGTCCATGATTTCAATCCGCGCGCACCTGCGACCCGCCCCGACCGGTTCATGGGCAACCGGGTCCGTTCCAGCAATTGATGGCTGCCGATCTCGCGTCACACAGAAGGACTATCCACCATGGACATGCCGCTTTCCTCCGCCGCGATCGGCACGCAGCCCTACCAGTTAACCGCCAGCGAGGCTGCAGCCCTGCTGCGCACCAAGAAGCTGTCCTGCGAGGAACTGGTCCGCTCCTGCCTGGCTCGGATTTCCGCGCGCGATCCGTTGGTGCGGGCGTGGCTGTATGTCGATCCGGAGCTTGTCATCCGCAACGCGCGAGAACTCGACAAGCTGCCGATAACCAGCGCGCTGCATGGGCTGCCGTGGGGCGTCAAGGACGTGTTCGATACGAAGGATATGCCAACCACGCAGAATTCGCCGATCTATCCCGGGTTGCAGGCCGGGCGCGATGCCGCGTGCGTCGCGGTGGTGCGCCACTCGGGCGGGCTGATCCTTGGAAAGACCGATACGGTGGAGTTCGCCTCGGGCGGGCGCAAGGCGTTGACGCGCAACCCGTTCAACCTTGCGCACACACCTGGTGGCTCCTCCTCCGGATCCGGCGCGGCTGTCGGGGACTTTCACGTGCCGCTCGCGTTCGGCACGCAGACCGGCGGTTCGCATATCCGTCCGGCATCGTTCAATGGCATCTACGGGCTGAAGCCCACCTGGGGCGCGGTCAGCCGTGAGGGTCTGAAGATGGCGTCGCACACGCTCGACACGGTCGGCTGGTATGGCAGAAGTGTCGACGATCTGATCCTTGTCGCGGAGGCGTTCCGCCTGGCGCGGATGGACGATATCCAGACGGTGACGCCGAAGGGCCTGCGCGTCGGGCTGTGCCGCAGCCCGGTGTGGGAGCACATCGAGCCGGCGGGGGAAGTTGCGCTGCTGCTTGCGGCGAAGCGTCTCGCGGATGCCGGCGCGGTCGTCGAGGACCTTGATCTGCCGGCGCCGTGCGAGGGGCTCGCCTCGGCCTATACCGATATCGCCTACGCCGAGGGCAGCGTTTCCTTCCTGCCCGAGTACCTTGGCGCGCCGACGCTGCTGGCCCCTGATTTTTGCGCGCGCGTCAATAACGAGCGTGGGGTTACGCCGGAGGCATTGCTGGCCGGCTACACTCTTGCCGATCGTTGCCGGCCGATCTTCGACGCGCTGTTCGGCACGGCACTCGACGTGATACTCACGCCGAGCACGCCGGGCGAAGCTCCCGTTGGGCTTCATACGACGGGCGATCCGGTGTTCAACGCGAACTGGACGCTGCTGCATGTTCCGTGCGTTGGCATTCCCGTCAGGCGTGGGCCGAAAGGGCTGCCGGTCGGGGTGACTCTGGTCGGACCGCGCTTCGGCGACAAACGGCTGCTGGCGATCGCCAAGGCACTTGCGCCGGTGATCGATGCCGATCCGAAGTCAGCGCTGCGCGAGCTGTGTTGAACGGGCGGGACGCCGCGCCGTTGCTGACGGGGGTTGCCAAAGATGGAGTTCGCAGCTGGCAGATTGCCGTAATTTAGGTGTGATGGATCAAAATGAGTTCCGGTTCCGGTACGATCATAATACAGCCTGCGCTTGTGCCAGCGAGCGTTCCAAAGGTCCGCCGAGGTCGCGGTGCGCTGCCTCGTGGCGACGGCTTGGCGTCCGTAGCCCAAAAGCCGTCAGCCAGGGGCAGTGGCGTGCGCCAATCGCTTGTTGAAAAGGCGTATGGCGACCTGAAGCACGGGATCCTTACCAACAAATATCCCCCCGGCTTCCGGGCAACCGAAACCGAAATCGCTGAGCGCGAGGGGATGAGCCGCACGCCGATGCACGAAGCCCTGCTTCGGCTGCAAAGCGATGGCCTGGTGGAGCTGATGCCGCGGCACGGCGTCCGCGTCTTGCCGATTTATCCGGAAGATCTGCGGGAGATCTATGAGTTGCTGTGCTGCCTGGAAGCCACGGCGGCGGAATTGATGGCCGGTCGACGGCTGCCGCCGGATGCGCCGGAATTTCGTGAGATGGAGACGGCCAACGTCGCCATCGACGAGGCGCTTGCGAGAGGCGACCTGGATGCGTTCGCGGCAATGGACGACCGCTTCCATCGGCTACTCGTTACATATTGCGGTAACGGAAGATTGATGCGATCCGCCCTGGGTATTTCGGACCAACAACATCGCGCCCGCATGCTGACCTTGCGATTACGTCCGCTTCCCACCGGGACAAGTTCCGAGCACCGTGCGATACTGGAAGCGATCCAGCGCGGGGATGCGCGCGCCGCGCATGAATTGCATCGTGCACATCGCGTTCGCGGCATGAATCTGATCATCGGTTTGATCAAACATCATCTGCTCGGGCACGTGTGACAGCGGACCTTATCGGGTCAACCGATTGGGCCGCCCGTGGGCGCGGACCCGCCGCGATGGAGGACAGCCTGGAACTGGATCAGCCGTCCGTTCGCGCCGAATGGATTTTCGCGGCACCCCCGATGTCGCGCGCCTGCCTGATCAATGCCTCGCTGGCCTGTAGCAGCAGCCCGCCCAGCGGCACGCTGATCATGTTCGCCTGACGGGCGATCGCACGATTGATTTGCGGTGGAATGTCGTCGATCGAGCGCAGTTGCAGGCTGAGATACTTGCCCGCCGCGCGTACCGCGGTGGCGATACGCGAGACCGCCGCCTCCACCACGGGCGCGGGAGGCATTCCCATCGACTGCCAGAGATCCTTGGGGCCGATGTGGATCGCGTCGATGTTCGGCACCGCGAGCAGTTCGTCCAGATGGTCCAGCGCGGCCGCCTCTTCGATCATTGCGACGACGAGCAGTTCGGCGTTCGACTTCGCTGCCCAGGCGTCGTCGTCCAGTCCGCGTCCATAATGGCCGCCGCGGCCCAGACGGTAGAAAGTGCGTTCGCCGCGCGGATGGAACTGCGTCCATTGAACAAGCTGCCGCATATCGCCGGGCGTGCTGCAACGGGGCGCGTGGATTCCCTGCGCCCCCGCGTCCAACAGCCGCAGGATTCGATCCCCGTCCTTCGCAACCCGGATGATCGGTGTGATGCCGGCGGCATCGGCCACGCGGATCAGCTCCACCAGCTGGGCGTCGTCCAGTGGCTCGTGCTCCGCGTCGAAAGTGACGAAGTCGAATCCAGCGACTGCTGCGATCTCTACCATTTCCGCAGCGGGGGAAGTGATGACGGCGCCGAGCGTCAGCGTGCCGTCACGCAGTTTCGCCTTCGTTGTGTTCGTTCGGACGATTGTCAAAGTGGTTCCGCTCCCGATTATCGGTTCATATTGTTCCGGATGATGCAATCGGTAGGCCAACCATGTCGTCGCCCACAGCAACTTCGTTTCGGACACGGCTGGTCCTGCGATTTGCCGTCCGGTATGCTCCGCCGGCACGGGACGCCTTCAAATCTGGCACGGTGATTGCGTGGAGCACAAGCGGGTCGTGGTCTCTTTTGGCGTCGGCGCGCATCCGCCCGGGCACGTCCGGCGGCATGGGAATGGGGAACGATGGACGGAATGGATGACGACATCAGCCGGCTGACTGCCGCTGAGGCAAGTGCCAGCTTACGCCGCGGCGATATCACCGCGGAGCAACTCGCTCGAGCGTGTTTGGGGCGCATTGGGTCGCGTGAGGCGGATGTGCGCGCGTGGTCCTACATCGATCCTGATGCGGTCATCCGCCAGGCGCGCGAACTCGACAAGTTGCCCAGCCGCGGGCCGCTGCACGGGATGCCGGTTGGGGTAAAGGACATCTTCAATACGGCCGACATGCCGACCCAGCACAACTCGCCGATCTATACCGGCCATCGGCCCAATATCGATGCGGCGGCGGTTGGCACACTTCGCGCCGCCGGTGCGCTGATCCTGGGCAAGACCGACACCACCGAATTCGCCGGCACCGGCCGGCTGGCGGCCACGCGCAACCCGCACGATCTCAGCCGCACGCCGGGCGGATCGTCCAGCGGATCGGCAGCCGCGGTGGCCGATTTTCATGTGCCCCTGGCGCTGGGCACGCAGACCGGCGGGTCGTTGATCCGCCCCGGTTCCTATTGCGGCATCTACGCCATGAAGCCGACCTGGAACACGGTGAGCGCGGAGGGTGTCAAACTGGGCTCCACGACGCTGGACACCGTGGGCTGGTATGGCCGTTCGGTGGCCGATCTGGCGCTGGTGGCTGACGCATTCGCGCTGGAGGATGACGCGGTCAGCGATTTCACCACCCTTGAAGGCGCGCGTATTGCCATCCATCCGACGCCGCACACGGTTGAGAGTTCGAGCCGTGACGCGCTGGAGATGATGACGCGGCGTCTGCAGGCGGCCGGCGCCCGCACGGTGCAGTTGGAGCTGGCCGAGATCGTTAGTCCGCTGCAAGGATTGTGGGAGGTGGTTGCTCGCCTGGAGGGGCGGAGCGCGCTGTTGAACCTGGAGCGGTCGCAGCCGCATTTGCTGCACAAGGAATTCGTCGATCGTGTGAATAACGTTGCCGGCTTCACCCGAACGAACCTGGTCGATGCCTATGACACGGCGGCGCGCTGCCGGGCGCGGTTCGACCAGATCGCGCGTGAGTTCGACGCGGTGCTGACACTCAGCGCGCCGGGGGAGGCACCGCGGGCGCGGACCCAAGGCGACAACACACTCAACCGGGATTGGACCCTGCTGCACGTGCCGTGCATCAACATCCCCGCGGGGCTGGGCCCGAACCGAATGCCGGTCGGCCTGACCCTTACCGGCCCGCGCTACAGCGACCGGCGCCTGCTGACTGTCGCTGCCGCCATTTCGGCTTTTGACCGGCCCGTTTCTTCTGCATCGGCATCAATGTGAAGCCCGTCTGGCGCAACCGTCGCTGTCGCCCAGCATCCCTCTGGTAGACGTGACTTGAGTCCCGAACCCAATCCGTCATAGGTCTTTTCGTGCGTCGGACGCCACATCGGCAGTCGCTGGTTCACCGGAGGACGCGGGTGTGGGTAAACGAGCCTGGTGGCTGAGGGCGATTACGATCCTCTTCGTGCTGCCGGTTTTGGCCGTTGGCAGCATCGGCGTTGCCGCGTTGGACCCGAATGACTTCAAGCCCGAAATCATCGAGGCCGTGCAGGCCGCAACCGGACGAACGTTGACGCTGAACGGCCCCGTACGTCTCGGTCGATCGCTATGGCCGACAATCGAGGTCAGCGACGTCACGCTCGCCAATCTGCCCGGGGGCAGCCGCCCCGACATTGCTCGGGCGGAACGAATTGAGGCGCAACTGTCGCTTCTCGCGCTACTCTGGCACCGGATCGAAGTCGTCAAGCTGACGCTGGTGGGACCGAACATCCTGTTCGAGCAGGTCAGCGGCAAGCCGAACTGGGTGTTCAGCCCGCCCCAGCAGGCCAGCGATGTCCCTGCAGGAACGCCTGGCACTCCCTTCGAGCTGCGTATCCGTAATGTCTTCGTGCGCAACGGCATGGTGACATGGCGGCTTCCAGCGCGAACGAAGGTCGTCGGCATACGAACACTCGACCTGCAGCACCACACCGATGGCGGCCCGCTGCGTATGGACGCGGTCCTTGTCTACTCCGACAATCAACCGTTCCAGCTGCAGGCTTCGGCGCAGCCGACACCCGCGGGCGTTTTCGGACCCTGGAATACCCAGCTGACATTCAGGGCATTCAATACGGCCGCGTTGGGCAAGGGCACCATGGACGTGGCCGGCAAGTATGACCTGCAGGTTGAGGCCACGGCGGGCGCAATGGAGCAGTTGAACGCGCTACTGCCGGAGATGCGGCTGCCCGCGGCGCACCGGGTAACGCTTTCCACGCACCTGACGAACGGCCCGGTGCCCGGTGACCTGCCTGTCGTTGGCGCGACGCAACTGCATTTCGAGGATGCGGACCTCGGGGATCGGGTTACCGGGTTGAAACTGGGTGCCACCGACGTGTCGTTGCCAGCCGCGGGAGCTTTGGCGACGGTGGCAAGCACAGGACAATGGGCGGGGCAGCTGTTCACATTGGGTGGTACGTTCCGCGTGCCTATGCATCCTGACGGGCGTGAGGATGTGGACCTGGACCTGAAAGCCCAGGCCGCGGCAGGCAAAGACAAGACCGTGAGCGGCAGCCTGGCGCTAAAGGGCAGGCTGAGTTTAACCGCGCTTCGCTTCGGCGGCCTGGATGCGGAGGCGACATTTCGCACGCCCGCGCTTGCCGGGGTCCGGCCACTGCTATCGCGACGGCTTCCTGCATTGACGGATGTGCAGTTCGACGGTCGGCTGTCGATCCCAGCCGATGTCGGGTCGGTCGGCTTCCATGGTGCGAAATTGCTCGCGCATGAGGGCGACCTCGCAGGGGATGGGACGATCGGGCTGGGCGCGACCGTGGCGTTGGACGCGAAACTGCGTTCCAACAAGCTCGACCTGGACGCGGTTCTGGCGGCGTTCGGCATAGACCTGGCGATCCCCGCGGCCGCGGCCAGCGCAACCGGCCCGATGATCCCGGCGACACCACTGCCCTGGGAAGCATTGCGCGGTCCCATCATCGATGTCACGGGCAGCATCGGAGAAGTAACGTTCCGGGACCAGATCTGGCGGAAGGGGGAGTTGGCACTCAGGATCAAGGACGGCCGAGTGCAGATTGCCACCTTGAAGCTGGCCTTTCCTGGCGGCGCGCCTGGCATTGCCCCGCTTGAAATGTCCCCGTTTGACATTTCGGTAACGGCCGACGCCTCGGCGGACCCGGTGCCGGTCAGCTTGGTGGCGCACGCACCAAGCGTCCCGCTCGCCCTTGTCGCACATTACCTCGGCCTGCCGGGGAAGGTCAGTGGGACAATGCGGGTTGATGCTGAGTTGCGGGCCGCGGGTGGCAGCGGCCACGACGTGGCGGCATCTCTGGATGGCACGGTCTCGGCGTCGACGATCGGCGGGCGACTGAGCAATGCGGCCTTCATCAAGCTGACGGCGGCTTCGTTGGATGCGCTGGGCATCCAGGTGCCGGCGGAAGGGGAGACGACACTTCGCTGCCTGGGTCTTGTTGGCTCCTTCACGGAGGGCGTGGGGCGGTTCCCCACCATCGCCCTGGAGACAACCTACCTGTCCCTGGCCGGTGTCGGGCAGGTCGATCTCGGCCAGGAGACCGTGGCATTCAAGCTGAACCCGCTGGCGCGGATTTCGGGGTCCTCGGTCTCGGTCCCGATTGTGGTCGAAGGACCGTTCCGTATGATCAAAGGAAGGCTGGATGCCAGCGGACTCGACAAACTGGGCTTGTTGATCGAGGCCTGGTTGGGCGGCGACGAACCGCAGGCGTGCTCTGACGCCGGGCTTGTAACGAGCAGATCGGATGGCGGGTAAAGCCGGCGCTGCGGCCAACGTATCGTTGCTTCTTCAGGCCGCTGCGTCCCATCGCCGACAGGGCGGCGGCTACCGCGGTGGTGGCGGAGCGTTCATGCTTGCGTCCTCGGTGCGGAGCAGCAACGTCATGTCGCGGGCCGTTTCCAGCAGATGTTTGTGCATCAATGAGGCAGCGCGGACACGGTCGCCGGCGGTCACGGCCTGATGTAGAGCGCGGTGGTCGTCCACCACTGGCTGAAGGCTGCGGCGATAATCCTCCCGCAGGGCGGCATCGGCGGTCGCACGGCGCAGCACCTGGCCGCGCGCCATGCGGACCGACCGGCCGGTTTGTTCCAGCAGGCGCCGCAGATGCGGGTTGCGACTGGCATCGAGCAGAATGAGGTGGAACCCGCCGTTGAGGCGCTGCAACGCATCGAGATCGGTGACGTCCAGGGCATGTTGCGCGGCCGCGATATTGGCGGCGAGTTCCGACAGCAGACCGGGGCTTTGGTCGGCGGCGGCTTCCTCGGCGACCAGCGCCTCCAGCGCGGCGCGGCATCGGTAGAGGCCGAGGACCTCCACCGACGTGAACGCGTGAACGCGGAAACCGACCGAATCCTGCGGATCGAGCGCGCCATCCTGCACCAGTTTGCGAAAAGCCTCCCGCACCGGGGTTCGGCTGATGCCCAATCGGGTCGCCCAGTCGCCATCCTTCAGGCGCGTGCCGGGGGGAAGGTCGCCGACGATCAGGGCGGTCCAAAGATGCTCGTAGACCTGCGAATGCAACGGGGCACCCTGACCGATCGGACGGGGCAAGCGGACGATGGTTGATGTTGACACACCATAAAATCCGGGTTCTGTATCCAGAATGCAGATAGTCCCTGATCCCAGCCGAGGCAACCCCGCCTGCCCTGCCCCGCTGCCGCAGGCGGAGGCGGACGCCTTGATCCGCGCGGAATTCGCGGCCCTGCGCGGCCCCTACCTCGACGTAGCGGCGCGCGGACCGCTACCCGCATCAGCCGAACAGGCGGCGGCACGTTTGCTGCGGGCGCAGGCGACGGGCGCGGTGCCGAAGACTGAGTGGCTGGCCCTGGTCGATATCGTGCGCGCCCAGGCCGCCGCCCTGATCGGCGCCCGGCCGGAGGACGTGGCGTTCACCAAGAATGCGTCCGAAGGACTCAACATCGTTGGCGGCGGGCTAGGGTTGGGGCGTGGCGACCAGATCGTCGTCGCACCTGCGGCGGAGCACCCCAACAACGTGTTCCCCTGGCTTTGGCAGGCACAGGAGAATGGGGCAGAAGTCGTGTCCGTCGTCCCTGCCCCGCCGGAAAGCTTGGAGGAGGCGATCATCCGCCACATCGGTGCCCGCACCAGACTGGTGGCGGTGACCGCGGTGGATTTCGCCACCGGACGGCGGACTGACCTGGCCGCCATCGGCAACGCCTGCCGAGCGCGCGGGGCTTTCCTGCTGGTGGACGCGGCACAATCCTCTGGCGTGCTGGTGCAAGACATGGCGGCACTGCCGGTGGATGGCTGGGCGACCGCCGCGCAGAAGGGGATGCTGGGACTGTACGGTCTCGGCCTGCTGTATGTCCGTGACACGTGGGTGCAGCGGGTCAAACCGGTGTCGCTGGCGCGTTTTTCGGTGGAAGTCGGCCTCGGGCATGAGGCGGCCGGCCCGGAAGCCGGCTGGCGGTTGCGCGACGGCGCCGGACGTTACGAAGTTGGCAACTACAACTACATCGGGCTGGCCACGTTGCAGGCGTCGCTGGGGCTGTTGCTGCGGATCGGATCGGCCGCGGTCGAACAACGTTCGGTTGCCGCGGCCGACGACCTGCGCTCCGCACTGGAGAGGCTGGACATCCCCGTGCTGGCCGTGCCGCCGAACCACCGGTCGCATATCCTGGCCATCGGCGAGCGGCAGGAGGAGGGACATGACCGCAGCGAGGTGGCCTGGATCAACGGGCTGAGCGACACACTGACGCATGCTGGTATTGCGCATTCGGTACGGCGGGGCGCACTGCGCCTTTCCACCCACGTCCATGTGTTGCCGGAGGTCGTG
The DNA here is from genome assembly GCA_028291505.1 of Rhodopila sp. Lineage (GTDB taxonomy): Bacteria > Pseudomonadota > Alphaproteobacteria > Acetobacterales > Acetobacteraceae > Rhodopila. The sequence goes on from JAQGHW010000653.1 coordinate 9,557, forward strand.
GACCAGGTGATCGGCAGCATCGAAGCGTGGCAGAGGACGCGCCGCTGAGCGGCCGGTCGGTCCGCGCCGCCCAGTCGCGTCCCCACGTCGAAAGAATTCTTACGTCGAAGGCATCCTGGGGCCGGTGATCGGCAACCTAAAAATTCAATTGAAGGGAAAATCATGGCCTCTGGTCATACCAACCTGTTCGGGGCACCCGCTCAGACCAGGAAAGACAAACAGTATTATCCTGAGGCGACGTGGCAGCGTAAAACGCCCTCGGAAGCGGGCATCGATTCTCAGCTGCTGGAACAGGCGATCGACGTTGCCATCGCCGGTGAGACGAAAGCGCCGCGCGATCTGGTCAAGAACCACTATCAAACCTTCGGCCGTGAACCGTTCGGCGACGCGATCGGACCGATGAAGGAACGAGGCGAACCGACCGGGCTGATCATTCATCACGGCTACATCGTCGCTGAATGGGGCGAGCCGCTCCGCGTGGATATGACCCACAGCGTGACAAAGAGCTTGCTGTCCAGTGTCGTCGGAATCGCCGTCGATCGAGGCATGATCAAGAGCATCAACGACACCGTAAGGGACTATGTCGCGCCGGTGCAGCTCTACTCTCCGCTCTCCGTTGGCAATAAATCGGACCGGCTCGGCATGCCCGATTTGCTGTTCCCGTTCGAAACGCCGCACAATCGTACGATCACCTGGGATGATCTGTTGCGGCAAACCAGCGATTGGGAAGGCACGCTGTGGGGCAAGCCGGACTGGGCCGACCGGCCGACTGAGAATTCGGCGGAATGGACGACGCGGACTCGCAACAAACCGGGCACCGCATACAAATACAATGACACCCGCACCAACGTGCTGGCGCTCGCGGCCCTCAACGTCTGGCGGCGTCCGTTGCCGCAGGTGCTGAAGGAAGTCATCATGGACCCGATCGGCGCCTCGAACACCTGGCGCTGGTTCGGCTACGAGAATTCCTGGATCGTGCTGGATGGAAGCCTGGTGCAGTCGGTCACCGGAGGCGGCCATTGGGGCGGCGGCGTGTATATCAACGCGTATGACATGGCGCGTTTTGGTTACCTTACGCTGCGACACGGCAAATGGAACGACCGCCAACTGCTCTCTGATCAATGGGTGGATTGGGCGCTGACGCCAACGAAGCCCGAACCCACCTATGGGTTCATGAACTGGCATCTCAACACTGACAAGAAGCGGTGGCCGAGCGCACCGGCGACTGCGTTCGCGCATATCGGGAATGGAACCAACATGGTCTATGTCGATCCGGAACATGATATGGTAGCGGTGGTCCGCTGGATTGACGGCGGAGCGATCGATGGCTTCCTGGAGCGGCTTCTGGCGGCAGTTAATCGAGGATAGATTGCCATCCTCGCCTCGTATGTATCTTTTGAACTCGAAGGACAAAGCACGAATGCGATCGGATTTCGGGCTCCGCAGCGCGCTTATGGCCGCCTGCGTCACACTTGTAACGACAGGCCCGGCGCTTGCGCAGAAATCGGCCGATACGCTGCGGATTACCTGGCGGGACGCGATTCCCGATGTCGATCCTTATTACAATTCGCTGCGTACGGGCATGGTCGTAGCGTTCCAGGCGTTCGACTGCCTGATCTATCGCGACCCCGAAACCATGGAGATGAAGCCCGCTTTGGCAACATCCTGGAAGCAGGTGGACGACACCACGATTGACTTCACGCTGCGGCAGGACGTGAAATTCCAGAACGGCGATCCGTTCAGCGCGGACGATGTGGTCTATACCATCAACGACATTATTAATGACAAGCAGGTGGCGATCCCCAGCTACTTCAACTTCATCGCCGGCGCCGAGAAAATCGACGACTACCACGTGCGGCTCAAACTGACCCGCGTATATCCGGCGGCATTTGAAAACCTGTCGATGGTCACGCCGATCTGGCCGAAGGCCTATCGCGAGAAGCTGGGGGCCGACGCATTTGCCCGCGCGCCGATCGGCACCGGCCCCTACAAGATCACCAAGGTTGACGGCGTCACCGAGATCGATATGGAGCGGTTCGATGGCTACTACGCCGGCAGCCCGAAGGGCCGGCCTGCCATCCGCTACATCAAGATCCATGAAGTGCCGGACGCCACCACCGAAATGACCGAGTTGCTGGGCGGGCGGGCCGATTGGATCTGGGGCTATAATGCGGACCAATACGACAATATCACCCGGATGCCGAACTTGCAGACCCTGCGGTTTGGCATCATGCGGGTCGACTATATAACCATCGACGCCGCCGGGCGCTCCGGCGCGGGCAATCCGCTGACCAACGTGAAGGTGCGGCAGGCGATTCTCTCGGCCATCGACCGCGAGACCATGGCCAAGCGCCTGATCCAGGGCGACTCGCAAGTCATCGATACGCCCTGCTATCCAACCCAGTTTGGCTGCGACGTGTCGGCGGCCGTGAAATATCCGTACGATCCCGCCAAGGCGAAACAGCTTCTGGTCGAAGCGGGATATCCGAATGGTTTCGACACTGAACTTATCACCTATGTCCCACCGCAGCTTGGGGCAGCGGTGCAAAGCTACCTCAAAGCCGTCGGCATCAACCTGCGGGTCCAACAGCTGCAGGTCGGCGCCGCCGACCAATTGATGAGGGCCGGCAAGGCGCCATTGAGTGAGGGCAGCTGGGGCAGCAATTCCATCAACGATATTTCGGCGTTCATGCCCTATTTTCTCGGCGGCGGGCTGACTGATTACGCCCATGATGCCGATGTGCAAGCTTTGCTGACGCAGGCCGGCGCCACCGCCGATCCGACGCTGCGCCGCAAGGAATACAGCGAGGCGATCCGCCTTGCCACGGAGCGCGTGGACCTCATGACGTTGTTCAGCGAAGTCCGTTACGTCGCGTTTTCGAAACAGCTGAATTTCCAGGGCTTCAAGGACGACGTGCCCCGCTACTATCTGTCCAGCTGGAAATAATACCAGCACGGTAAATAAACGCCTCGCTCTATTTTTGTGTCATGGCAAGGCTTGGCCCCGCCACCCATGTCTTTGATTAAACCGGGGAAAATCATGGGTGACCGGGCCAAGCCCGGTCATGACACCGGAGCCGCGATTTCGCGGATTTCGGTTTCACCGGAAACGAAACTGCTCCGGAAGAACCTTACGCGGTCACGGCCAGCAGGCACTCGACCAGGCGGCCGTGCCTCCGGATGTTGTCGGGCATCGTCAACGCGCACTGATCGATTGCCTGCGGGCAACGCGGATGAAAGCGGCAGCCGGGCGGGATATTCGCGGGGTCCGGATAGGTGTCGCCCAGACCGACATCGGGAATGCCGAGATCGGGATCCGGCGTCAGCACAGAGGCCAGAAGAGCCTGTGTGTAGGGATGGGCGGGCGTGCGGAATAAGTCCTGCACCGGTGCGTGCTCCACGAAGCGGCCGAGATACATCACCGCCACTTCCGTGGCGATGTGTTCCACCACCGCCAGATTATGGCTGATGAAAAGGTAGGTCAGCCCCAGTTCCCGGCGCAGTTCCGCCAGCAGGTTCAGAATCTGGGCCTGCACCGACACATCCAGTGCGCTGGTGGGCTCGTCGCACACCACAATGCGTGGGTGCAGCACCAAAGCGCGGGCGATGGCCACGCGCTGCCGCTGGCCGCCGGACAGCTGAGCCGGCATGCGCTCCGCCATTTCGCTGGAGATGCCCACGCGGGCCAGCATCTCCATGACGCGATCGACCTGCCGCGCCTTCGGCAGATCGCCCTGGGCGGCCAAGGGCAGACCGACGATATCGCGAATGCGCTGGCGCGGGTTGAGCGAGGAGTACGGATCCTGGAACACCGGCTGGATCAGCCGAGCGCGCTCGCGCCGGTCCATGCCGGCCAGGCTGCGCCCGTCCACGCGGACCTCGCCTGCGCTCGGTGGCAGCAGTCCCATGATCAGGCGGGCGAGGGTCGACTTTCCGCAACCCGATTCACCAACCACCCCCAGCACTTCACCGGCCGGGAGTGCGAACGTCACCCCGTCCACCGCGCGCACGGTGCGGCTGGTGCGCATCATGCCGCTGCGCTGCTGGAACTCGCGGTACACATTCCGCAACTCGATCGCGTGGGTCTTGCCGCGGCGACTCGCGTGCCATCCGGCGGCAGGCGGCAGAGATAGGAATGATCACTGCCGGCTCCGCGGAGCGGCACGGTCTGGGCGCTGTCCGGGATGGCAAAATCACACCG
>JAQGHW010000673.1 GCA_028291505.1 Rhodopila sp.
AAAGACCATTTTTTGTTGGTCACCCTAAATTCGACCGTATCTCGATCTGCGTGCAAAGCGACGCCGGCCGCCGCATTGAACGCGACGCAAACGTCCGGTGGCGATGTGATGCTAAGGCGCGCGACCAGTCTCTGTTATCGTCGGAAATGCAGCAGGCAGCGCAGGCCCGGTTCGTTATCTTTAAGTTCCAATGTCGCATCATGCAAGACCGCTACCGCGTCCACCAGGCTTAGTCCAAGTCCGCTGCCCGGGGTGGTACGGCTGCTCTCCAGCCGGTAGAAACGCTGAAGCACCTTTTGGCGATCGGCGGCCGGAATTCCGGGGCCGGAGTCGGCCACAGCCACCTGCACGCCCTGGGGCGTGGACGTGGCCTCGACCGACAGGCGGGCGGAAGCTGGCGAATGACCGATCGCGTTCTCGATCAGGTTGGCGAACAGTTGCGTCAGGAGCTCCCGATCCCCGTCGACCCACAGGTCCGGCGCTATGTCCGCGTGCAGAACCTGCGACTTTTCCTCGGCCACCGGCTGGTAGGCTTCCACCAGGCCGTCCAGCAGCACGCTCAACGCCACGGGCCGGAAGCCGGATCGCCGGGTGCCGGTCTCGATCTGGGCGATCCGCAGCAGCGCGCCGAAGGTGGCGAGAATGGCATCGACATTGCCGATCGCCCCGTCCAAAGCGGCGTTCAGTCCCTCCACGGTGTTTTCCCGCCGGTGCGCCAGTTCCAGGCGCTGGCGCAACCGCGTCAGCGGGGTGCGAAGGTCGTGGGCGATATCGCTGGAGACCTGCTGCAGGCCGGACATCAGATCCTGAATGCGGTCCAGCATCGCGTTGAGGCTCGTGCTGAGGTGATCGAACTCATCGTTTGTCCCACGCAACGTCATCCGCTGGCCCAGGTCGCCGGCCATGATCGCGCGGCTCGCACGACTGACCGCTTCGACCCGGCGCAGCACGCCGAAGCTCATGACCAGTCCACCCACGACCGCCAGCACGACGACGACGCCTGAGCCGAGCAGCAAGGTGCGAATGATGACTTCTCGGGCCTCGCCGAGCTGGTAGTCGCTGATGCCGACAAACAGGTAGGCGCCGTCTGGCAGTTTGATCCCGCGGCCGCGAATCCCGCCGACGGCACGGTGGTCGAGCGACTGGTGTGTCCATTCCAGCGAACGCGCCCCTGGCGCCGGCTGAATTGCCGTCATGTTGCCGGCCACGACCCGGCCGTCAGGGGCTTGCAGCAAGTAGAAGATGCCCGGCGAGTTGACGGTCAGCGCATCGATCACCGGCTTCAATGCTTGCGTATCGAAGCCGCTGGCATCGGCCTGGATCTCCGCCAGTTCGTTCGCCACCGTCGCGTCGAGTTGTTCGGCCATGAAGCTGCTGACCGACCATGCGACGATCGCGAACAGGATCAATCCGGAGAGGCCGAACATGGCGGCATACAGAGCCGTCAGCCGGAAGCTGGATGTGCGGAGCGGTCTAGGCAGGCGCACGAATGCAGTATCCGCTGCCACGGATTGTGGCGATCAGTTCCGGCCGTCCGCGATCGATCTTGCCGCGCAACCGGCTGATGTGGCTTTCCACCAGGCTGGTGTGCGGATCGAAGTGAAAGCCCCAGACGTTTTCCAGCAGCATGGTGCGCGTCACCAACTGGCCGGCGTGTCTCATCAGGTATTCCAGCAGCTCATATTCCCTTGGCTGCAATGCTACTTCCTCACCATTGCGGCGAACGATCCGGGTCAGCAGATCCAGCTCCAGGTCGGCCACGCGCAGCACGGTTTCCGGGGCGGTGCGCTGCGGCCGGCGACCCAGCGCGGCCACTCTGGCAACCAGTTCAGCGAAGGCGAAGGGTTTGATCAAGTAGTCGTCGCCACCGGCGTTCAAGCCGGTCACCCGATCATCGATCCCGCCCATGGTCGTCAGGAAGAGTACCGGCGTGGCGATCTGACTGGCTCGCAGGGTGCGTACCACGGAGAGGCCGTCCAGTCCGGGCAGCATCCGGTCGACGATCACCAGGTCCCAGGTTTCCGACGCGGCGCGCAGCAAGCCGTTCCGGCCGTCGAACGCAACCTCCAGATCATGGGCTTCACCATGCAGGCTGGCGACGACGTATTCGGCGGTTTCGGGGTCGTCTTCGATCAACAGGATACGCAACTGCTCTGCCCTCATATTCGTTCATGCCACAGCGGAAGGCGGTCGAACGTCAACTTGTCGATTGCGAAGGTTCTGGCCAGACTGCGCCAAGGTGGCGTCGGGCATTTCCGCGCCATGCGAATGCCAGCCTGCCTGCGAGAACCGGCCAGCCCATGCTTTTCCGCCTGTTGATCCCGGCAGCTTTTGGTTTCGCGCTGGCCGGGTGCGCGGGGCCGGCCGATCTGCCGTTGCCGACGAAGCCAGGTCTGGCGGACAGCGTGGGTGAGCTGCGACATGGCGGGACCGAGGCCTCGGGGATGCTGACGGTGACGCAGGTCGGGCTGCTGGCGCTGCAGAACAACCCCGACCTGCTGGCGATTCGGGCTCAACATGGGTTGGCGCAGGCGCAAGTGCTGCAAGCCGGGCTGCTGCCCAATCCGCAGTTTACCGGAGCGTTTCTGCCGCTGGTGGCCGGTGTGGGGACAACCCCCGCATGGAACGCTGGGCTCGGTGAGGACATCCGTACGCTGATCACGTTGTCCAGTTCCCGAAAGGCTGCCCGGGCCGGGGCCAGGCAGGTGGACGCGCAGATCCTCTGGCAGGAATGGCAGACTCTCGGCCAGGCCAGACTGCTGGCGGTGGATATTATTGAAGCCGAACGCCTGCTGAATGTGTTGGCGCGCAACCGGGACCTTTTTGCCGGCCGTTACGCCAAGTCGCAGCGTGCGGTCGCGGCGGGCAACGAGACGTTGACGGTTTCCGCGCCTGACCTGGCTGCGCTGCAGACGATCACGACTCAAATCAACGACCTGCGGCGCCAGCAACTCGCGCGGCGGCACCAGTTGAATGCGCTGCTGGGCCTGGCGCCGGATGTCGCGGTGCCGCTGGACCCCACGCCGGACATTCCGGCCTGGAACGTTGCTGCGGTGGCGCAGGCGCTGCCGACACTGGCCGAACGGCGGCCCGATCTGGTGGCTCTGCAGTTCGGCTATCGGGCGCAGAATGCCAAGCTGCGGACGGCGATCCTGTCGCGGTTCCCCAACCTGGTGTTCGGCGTAACCGGCGGCAGCGACAATGCCAATGTCCGCAACGCCGGGCCGCAGGTCTCGTTGGAACTGCCGATCTTCAACCAGAACCAGGGCAACATCGCGATCGAGACGGCGACCCGCCAGCAGCTGCACGACGAATACGCCGCCAGGCTTGCCGCCGCGTCCGGACAGGTACGGGCGATGATGACGGAGATCGAGCTGTTGTCGCATCAGCTTGAGACTGTGCGGCGGGACCTTGCTGGCGCCCAACGTGTTGCCTCACAGGCTGAAGCGGCGTTCGCGGCCGGCAACCTGGATGAGCGCGGCTATGTCGAGCTGGTGGGTGCGCGGCTTACCAAGGAGCAGGAAATCGTGACTATCGAGCAATCGCTGCTCGACCAGCAGGTAGCGATCGCCACTCTTGTTGGCGCCGGCATGCCGGCCATCGCCATACCGTCCGGAGATATCCAGCAGTGAACCGCGCGATCGTGACCCTGATGCTGAGCTTGCTGACGTGGCCCGCGTTGGCCGATGAGGCGGCGAGCGTGGCGGTGGAAACCGCGGCACCGCGCCAAGGGGTGGTACCCGAACTGGTGACCGCCTATGGCTCCGCGGCGCCGGCGCTGGATGGCGGCATGACGCTGAGCGTGCAGCAGGAGGGACGCGTGCTGGCCATCGCCGTGACGCCGGGAGAGACGGTGCGCAGCGGGGAACGGCTGCTGGATTTCGGCGCTTCCGCGGCGGCGATGTCGGCCTATCAGCAGGCGGTCAGCGGGGTGACGGCGGCGCGGCAGCAGCGCGATCACACGGCACAGATGCTGGCCCAGCAACTGGCGACGCGCGATCAGCTGGCGCAGGCCGAGAAGGCGGTGACCGACGCCCAGGCGACGCTCGATGCGTTGCGGCGGGAAGGTTCGGACCGGTCGTCGCAGACGGTGGCGGCGCCGTTCGACGGGATTATCGCGACGATTCCGGTTGCCCAGGGTGACCGCGTGCAGCCTGGCGTAACCCTGATGACGATCACCCGGCTGGACGGGCTGGTCGTCACCGTCGGGATCGAGCCGGGGGCGCGCGCCAAGGTGCGTGCCGGCGAGACGGTCCACCTGGTGCCTTTGGCGGGCGGGACGGAACTCGATGGCCAGGTCCTGCGGGTGGACGGCGTGCTGAATGCGCGGACGCGGCTGGTGGATGCGGACGTCTCGGTGCCGCCGGGTTCGGTGATCTCCGGCGCCGCATTTCGGGCCGACATCAAGGTGGGCGAGCTGAACGGCTGGATCGTGCCGCATGACGCGGTGCTGAACGATGCCGACGGGTCCTATCTGTTCCAGGTCGCCGGCACCACGGCATCGCGTGTTCCGGTGAAGCTGGCCGGGGCGGCGGGGACCGATGATGTGGTTCAGGGCGCGCTGGACCCGGGGCGGCCGATCGTGGTGCAGGGGAACTATCAGCTGTCGGACAAGACGGTCATTCGCGTGAGTGACGCCTCGGCACCCTCAACCGGTGACACCCCCGCACGCTCCGCGGCTGACGCCCCGGCACCATCCCGGGGTGGCGCCCAGGCACACCCCGCGGGCGGCGCCCAGGCACACCCCGCGAATGATGCCCCGGCCCGCTCCGCGAATGATACCCCGGCCCCCTCTGCGGGTGGCGCCCAGGCACACCCCGCGAATGATGCCCCTGCCCGCTCCGCGAATGATGCCCCTGCCCGCTCCGCGGGCAATGCACAATGAACCTGGCGGCGTTCATCGAGCGGCACGCCCGGTCGATCCTTCTGGTGGCAGTCGCGTTGGCGGTCGCCGGGGTGGTTTCGGCGATCTCGCTGCCTGTTGGGCTGTTCCCGCAGGTGGCGTTTCCCCGGGTCGTCGTTGACCTTGATGCCGGCAGCCGCCCCGCCGATCAGACGGAATTGCTGATCACGCGTCCGGTGGAGGAGGCGATCCGCACGGTTCCCGGCGTGCTGGATGTCCGTTCCGCCAGCAC
>JAQGHW010000690.1 GCA_028291505.1 Rhodopila sp.
GACCGAAACGAACGGCCACAGCACGTAGCCGCAGAACATCCCGATGGTCCAGGAGAAGCCGTTGCCGACGCCGCGGATACGGGTGGGATACATCTCCGCGGTATAGGCCGTGATCGGACCCCACACGCCGAGGAATCCCCAGCCCCACAACAAGCCCAGGATCATCAGCTCGGTTTTATCGGTGGCGAAAATCCACCAGGTCATGAACACCGTGGCTTCCAGCAACATGAAGGCGAAACCGAGGCGGCGGCCAAGCTTGTCGATGAACCAGCCGGCAAAGCAGATGCCGGTGACACCCACGAGTCCCCACCAGATATAGAAATTTCCATACTCCGCGGCACTGAAACCATGCTGTTCCTTCAGAAACAGCGGCATCCAAAGGCCGACCGTGCTGAACGCAATGACGGCGGTGGAGGCGACGAATGTCGACAGTAACGTGTTCTTGATCAGGTCAGGCATGAAAAGCTGCCTGATCCCCACCTTGTCGGCCTTGGTGTACCAGACCTGGTCATCGTCGCTGAGGATCTGACCTCGCGTCACGCGCTCCCGCAGGAGGTTCTTGCGATCCTGCGTCCGCACCCAATACGGTGATTCGGGACATTTCAGCCGTACATAGATCGCGATCAGGGCAATGATTCCGGGCGGGATAAAGGCGGCGCGCCAGCCAAAATTCCCGACGATGTAGGCCGAGATCACGCCGGCAAGCGCGGCCCCGATCCCCCATGTGGAACGGTCCGCGCTGACAACGAAGCCCCGCATCCTGGCAGGCCAGGTTTCGGCCACCAGCATCGACCCGATGGCCCACTCGCCGTTGAGCGAAAACCGAACCAGCGCGTACAGAGCCACGAACATCCAGAAGTTCGATGATAACGCGACCAGGGGCATCGAAATCGAGAACATCGCTATATTGATGGCAAGTAGATTGCGCCGGCCGAATTTGTCTGCCAGCCAGGGCCAGAAGTATAATCCGATGATACCGATCAGCATGGCGATCTGCACACCCGAGCGGTACGTGCCCAGGTCGACTGCGAACTCCTTGATCACGAACGGCGACACGATGGCGAAAATCACCCCGTCCATCCCGTCAAAGCCCCAGCCCAGGCCGTTTGCCGCGGCAATGTGCCAGTGCGTCGGCGTCACCTTGGTGTTGTCCGAGGCCGCTCGAAATGCGGCTGATCGCCGGTGTCGTTGTTCTAGCGGACCGATATCCTGTGGCGCCGCACTGGCAAGAGAAGCATCGATCGCAAGCCGAGAGCCCGACATGACGTCCATCCCCTGTTCGATCTCCCGCGTTGGGCGGTGAGCAGCGTCATGGCAGGACCGCAACATCGAATTGTCAATGGAAAACCGCAAATACCGGCTTTGACTAAACCGTTGTCAGACTGATTACACAAATGCTCCAGTATCGCGAATCTGAAGTCCGCCATAACCGCGAACCTCTGAATTTGCGACATTGGCTCTTCGTTTTCAGTGGCCTTGTACCTTTCGTACGCCGCAAAATGCGACGAACGTCGGGGGCAGGACACTAAAATACCCCATGCAGGAACCAGCGCATGTCGCCGGTGTCCGCATCGCTGCCGTTGCCGCGCCGGAACAGCCAGAAGCGGCGGCCGTCCTCGTCCTCCACCCGGAAGTAGTCACGCACCGAAATCCATTCCCGGTCGCGCTTCCACCACTCCCCGGCGATGCGTTCCGGCCCATCGGCATGGCGCACCCGGTGACGCACCCGCCGCCAGGTGAAGGCGATCGGAGGATGATCCGGCAGCAGTGCCATCGCATCGATCGGTTGCGGTGGATCGAGCAACCGCACCGGCCGCGGCAGATCGGCCGGCCAGCCACCATCACGGGACGCGGCAACACGCGATCCAAAGACAGCCGGCACACGTCGAACCGAGCGCTCCGGCACGTCGCTTTCCACCGGCGCGATGCGATACACCTGAGCCTCCCCCAGCCGGTTGGCGAGGCGATCCACCAGCGGGGCGATGTCGGGGGACGCTTCCGCCACCAGGGATGACGCGGTCTGCACGAAGCCCAAAGGATCGGAAGCCGCAACAACCAGCCGCATCGCCTCCACCCCCAGGCCGGGATCGACGCGTTCCAGCCGTTCATCCAGCATGCGGCCGAGGTGACGCGCATCGCGACCGGGACGAGCGGTCCCGATACGGATCGCCTGCACCGATCCATCCACCCGCTCGAACAGCAGATCCAGCTTCCGAGCGCCTAGTCCGGCGCGCTCCAGATCGCCGCAGACCATGTCGACGAGGCGCACGATGACAGAGGAAAACGCTTCCGCCGTCAGCAGCGGCTCCACGAACGCCAGCCTGGCCTGAATCAATGCGGGCGGGACAACCGGCACGATCGGCTCGAACACTGTCCCGGCCGCCTGGTCCAGTCGGACAGCCAGCCCCGTCCCGAACCGCCGCACCAGGGGCGCCCGAGCAGCGGCGGCCAGCGGTCCAACGCGCTCGAATCCCATCAGCCGCAGATCGGCCAGCATTTCAGCGGGCAACCGCAACGCTTCGATCGGGAAGTCCGCCATGGCCGCTGCACCCGGCGGCACCATGCCGCCACCGCCAAACCGGGCGACCGCGTGTGCGACGGCCGGCGTGTCGGCGACGGCGGCACGGGCGGCCAAACCCTGATCGTTCAGCCGCCGCAGCAGATCGCGCAGCAGCCTTGCCTCTCCGCCATGCAGATGGGTGCTGCCGGTGACGTCGATCCACAGACCGTCCGGTGGATCAGGCGCAGCCAGCGGCGCATAGCGCAGACATTCCTCCGCCAGCCGCGTCAGCACTGCCGCATCGCCCGCCGGATCCGCGTCATGCACCGTCAGCCCGGGTACCAGGGACTGCGCTTGCGCCAGCTTCATCCCGGGCCGCAGCCCCAGGCCCGCCGCCACGGCATCCACGGACATCAGCACCCGGCCGGCTGCGGTGATCAGGGGAAGGTCGGGGCGCTGCCCCGAACCCCGCCAAGGGCCGTGGCCCTTGGAACCATGACTTAAGGGGGTGGGATCAAAGGGGGCATGCCCCCTTTGCGGGTCCAGGGCAGAGCCCTGACTTTCCTCAGGCCGCCTTAACCGATCGGTTGGCAGCGTCGGGAACCAGACCGAGACGACCCGTCGCATCGCAAGCCTCCACTATCCAGGACCCCGGTTCGCCGCCGCGGCATCGCGTCAAATCGAGTCTCCAGCGCGCGCGCCCCAACCCTGGCGTATCCGGGGCATGCGGCAGGGCGGGTGGCGAGGGCAGTGCGGCGATGCGCCACCGGGTGACCGCGGCGGTGGGTTCGTTCAGTATCGGATCGTCGAAGCTCGGGCTGCGGCGGATCAGGATGGCCAGGATGCCGGCCTGCTCCGCCGCCAGTTGCAGCCGGCGGGAGGCAACCAGGCTCAGCCGCCCGGTATGCTCAGCCACCACCGCGGCCAGGCCGGAATGGCGCAGGCCTTCCTCCATGACCGGAAGCACGTTCTTGCCGGCTTCGGCGAACAGCACCCGGTTCGTTTGTAGCCCGGCGCCGGCAAGCCCGGGGGCGAACAGGTCAGCCTGCCGCAGCACCCACAGAACGGGACCATCGAGCCGCGCCAGAATGCCGGCGGCAAACAAGGTGGCGGCAGCAGCATGTTCCGTGTCAGGCCCGGCCGAGGCGGCCTCATGCAACGCACCCAGGCGGATACCGCCGGTGGGCAGCACCCCATCGAT
>JAQGHW010000739.1 GCA_028291505.1 Rhodopila sp.
GCGAATTGCCGCGGCGTCTGCTGGTCGCGTGCCTGCTGGCACCGGTGGTTTGCCTGATCCCGCGCCAATCCACTCTTCTGCTTGCCGCCCGGTGGCGCGCCGCCTATGCCACCGGCTTCGTCAGGGCCGCGCTGGGCTGGCACGCCACCGCGGCCGCGATCGGGCAAGCGGCGGTCGGTCGGGCCGCAATCGGACAGGACGCGATCGGACCGGGCTCAAGCGGACCGGGCTCGAGCGGACCGGGCGCGAGCGCCCAAGTCGTGGGGCCGGTGGCAGCGTGATCCTGTATCGATGGCAGGGTTCTTCGTCCAACTTCGGCGACGAACTGAATACGATCCTTTGGCCACGCCTGCTGCCGGACTTCTTCGACGGAGACCCCGCGATCAGGTTCCTGGGCATCGGATCGGTGCTGGATCAGCGGCATTCCTCGCAGCCGATCAAGCTTGTCGCGGGGTCCGGCTATGGCGGCTACGACGGCAAGCCACAGCTTGACGAAAACTGGATCATCCACTGGGTCCGCGGCCCCCGAACCGCTGCCGCGCTGGGTCTTCCCATTGCGCTGGGGCTGGGCGATCCCGCCGTGCTGGTGCCCCCGGCGCTCGGGCTTGAGGCGGCGGCGGGCCAGGATATCGGCTTCATGCCGCACTTCGAGAGCGCGGCGTGGGGCGCGTGGCAGCAGGCGGCGGACCGGGCCGGGGTGCGCCTGATCGATCCCCGGGGCGCTCCGCTGGCGATCCTGCAAGCGATCGGCGCGTGCAAACTGCTGCTGAGCGAGGCGCTGCACGGGGTGATCATCGCGGATGCCCTGCGTGTGCCGTGGATCGCGACCCGCCCATTGGCCCGCGTTCACCGCCCGAAATGGTGCGACTGGGCCGACACGATGGCGGTGCGCCCACGGTTCCGCAGCCTGCCGGCATCGACGCTGTTCGAATGGGCCGCCACCAGCCAACTGAGTTTGTTTCATGCGACGCGTTCCTGGCTGGGGCGCCGGGAACTCTATCTGAAACAGATGTCGCCGGAACGACTTGTGACCAGAGCGGGCCACGCGCTGTGGCTGGCATCGCACGCTGAGCCGCAATTATCGACGGCCACGGCGCTGGACCGATGCCAGTCGCGGATGCTGGATGCGGTGCATACGCTGCGAACGAACCCGTTACGCGGCCGATCGGCTTTCGTACCCAGGCCGGGGGTGCCGGGTTCCTCGGCGCTGTTGGCTTCTGCGGTATCGTCGGCTTCCACGGTTCGGTCGGCTTCCGACCAGTGTACGCCCGCGATCGTGCTTGCCAGCGAGCGATGATTCCGCCTACCAGCTTACTCTGATCGGCTAACCGCAATCGGGCCCCGCCAGCGGTATCGCTGATTGGAAGTTCGCCACGGCCACGGCGGCGGATCCCGGGATCGGGGTAATAAACTTTGTTCTTTTCAGCGTGCCGGATTCCAGAACCACCGATGTTGCCTCCGCCCCAAGATCCAGACCTTCTGTCGCGTATTCCCCTGTCGGCGCGTACCATCCTGGATGTGGGATGCGGAACCGGGACGCTGGCCGCGGCGTATCGCGCGATGAACCCGAAAGCCCGGCTGTTCGGCATCGAGGCCGATCCGGTCGCCGCGGCGCTGGCGGCGGTGCATATGCATCAGGTCGCCACGACGGACCCGGAGACCGATCCGCTGCCGTTCGATGCGCCCGATGGCATCGATTGCATCATATACAACGACATCCTGGAACACCTGAGCGATCCGTGGGGACTGATCCGCCGCCACGCGGAGGTGTTAAGTTCGGACGGGGTCATGCTGATCCGCGTTGCCAACGCCGAATACTGGCGGCTCACGGAACATCTGTTGCGCGGCACCTGGCGGGATGACGACCAGCCTGCCGCCCGCCTTCGCTGGTTCAACCTGGATTCCATGCGGGAGAACCTCACCCGAGCGGGGCTGACGCTGTGCGATGTCACGACGCTGGAACCGGATGGTGAGGCGGTGGCTCGTTTCGCTGCGTCATTGGCGCTGGGGCTGGAAGCGCTTGAGATCGATCCGCGGGATTACGCGAAGCGCGCGGCACCCAGCCATCTGATCTTGCGGGTGCGCAGGGAACCGTGTCAGCGGATGATCCTGGCGGGAAACATGCTGAGCCCGGTCGGTGGTGTTTCGCACGTGCGCGTGGTCTATCCGATCCAGGCGATGGCGACCGACCCGACGGTCTCCGCCAGTGTGACCGACCAGGTGGAAGTCGGTTACGCGGGGGACGGCACGCCGCGCATTTTCGTGCTGCATCGCCCGGCCCTGGTCGGGGACCTGGGGCACCAGCTGTTGCGCGGCCTGACCGAGGCCGGGTTCCTGATCGTCACCGAATTCGACGACTTCCCGGATCATTTCAAGATGATGCAGATGGGTGGGGAGCTGGGTTTTCGCGGTGTGCACGCGCTGCAGACCAGCACGACCGCCATGGCGGAATCGCTGCGGAAATACAATCCCGAGATCGCCGTGTTCCCGAACGCCGTGGACACGCTGCCGGAGATCAGGAACTTCACCGACCCGCATGCGCTCACGATGTTTTTCGGCGCCTTGAACCGGGAACAGGACTGGTTGCCCTTCATGCCCGCGATCAACGCGGTGGCGAGCATGGCGGGCGAGCGGCTGAAATTTCAGGTTGTGCACGACCAGGCGTTCTTCGCTGCGTTGGATACAACGTTCAAGACGTTCACCCCGACCTGCGACCACGAGACCTACCTGCGCATTCTGGGTGGGTCGGAAATCTCGTTCATGCCGCTGTCCGATACGCCGTTCAACCGGGCCAAATCCGACCTGAAATTCATCGAGGCCGCGTCGTGCCGCGTGGTATCGCTGGCGAGCGGCGTGGTTTATGGCAACAGCATCGAGGATGGACGGACGGGTGTGTTGTTCCGCGACCCCGTGGCGTTCCATAGCCGGCTGCTGCACCTGCTGGCGATGCCGGACCAAGCGCGCGAGCTTGCCGATGCGGCACGCCGCTATGTGGCCGACGAACGTATGCTGGCGTATCAGGTCACGCCCCGGATCGCCTGGTACCGGTCTCTATGGGCGAGGCGTGAGGCCCTGGGTGAGGCAAGGCGGCAGCGGATGATGCGTTATGCCAGCCCGCGTTGAGGCTGACTCTTCGTCGAATTGCCGGGCCGCTGGTATCTTATTGATTTCGCGCGCAGCCGCCACTCCAACCCTGCGCGCATATTGATTTCGCGCGCAGCCGCCACTCCAACCCTGATCGAGTAGGGAGACGCCTCGCGGCGCCCCCCTCTCACACCACCGGGCATACGGTCCTCGTACCACGGCGGTTTCCGACTTGGTTCAACGCAACGTGGCGGGCTTCCATGCTCTCCAGCCCTTCCGCCTCGAACCATGCATTCGGCATGGCCCACTTGGCTTGTTGGCTGGATGCCAGCCGCCACCATCCTTTTCCCGATGAGGCCAGTTGCTGTGCTGGCTTCTCCTTGACCCCGTTCTTCCTGAGGAAGGCGGCGATCGTCATCGGGTTCTTGCAGTGCTTCAGGCGCACGCAGCGAAGCTTGCGGCGTAGCCACTGATCAAGGTCCTTCAGCACCGTTCGGCAACTGGCGTCGCGGTAGTAAGTCACCCATCCGACTGTGAAGAGGTTCGCCTCTTGGATCATCGCCGTAACGGGTTGCCCCCGGTTCCGGCGTGTGATCTCGCGCAGGCGATCCTTGGCACGTTTCAGGCTTTTCGGCCCGATGCCAAGGCGCCCACCGCTCAGCAGCCGGTGGCCGAGGAACTGACGTTCCCGAACCGGGGCAACAGCGCTTTTCTTCTGGTTGACCCGCAGCTTGAGCTTGCCTTCCAGGAAGGCCGTAACCGACGCCATGACGCGCTCCCCCGCCGCCTGAGACCGCACGTAGATGTTGCAGTCGTCGGCATAACGGCAGAACCGGTGGCCCCGGCGCTCCAACTCCTTATCCAGGTCGTCCAGCAGCAGATTGGCCAGCAACGGAGACAGCGGGCCCCCCTGTGGTGTCCCTTCCCGCCGTTCGCTGCACACCCCTTCGGTCATCAGACCCGCTTGCAGAAAGCGGCGGATGATCCGCAGCAGGCGTTTGTCGCCAATGCGCCGGGCCAGACGGGACATCAGGATATCGTGGTTGACCCGGTCAAAGAATTTCTCCAGGTCAAGGTCCACGACGATGTCATATCCGTCCGCCACATACCCCCGCGCCTGACGCAGCGCGTCGCGTGCGCTGCGCCTAGGCCGGAACCCGAAGCTCGATGCCGAGAAGGTGGGGTCGAGGATCGGGTCCAGTATTTGCGCGATCGCCTGTTGTACCAGACGGTCCACGACGGTGGGGATGCCAAGCTGGCGCTCCCCGCCGCCTGGCTTGGGGATCGACACCCCCCGCACCGGCTGTGGTTGATAGCTGCCGTCCAGCAGGCTCGCGATCAGCGTTTCACGGTTCGTCGCTATCCAGCCGCGCATGGTCTCGACGGTCATCCCGTCTACCCCAGGCGCGCCGCCGTTCGCCTTCACCCGCTTGTAGGCCTGGTTCAGGTTCGCGGAGCTGCTCACCGCTTCCATCAGATGTTGCGTCAGGGCTCGTTCATGATCCCATGCCGTGAGCGCTTGCGGCTCCTCGTGCCTTGCAGGTCCGGTTCCGCCTTCCCCGC
Source organism: Rhodopila sp. (assembly GCA_028291505.1). Taxonomy (GTDB): domain Bacteria; phylum Pseudomonadota; class Alphaproteobacteria; order Acetobacterales; family Acetobacteraceae; genus Rhodopila. The sequence continues at coordinate 4,648 of JAQGHW010000739.1, forward strand.
CGAGGCCGTGGCGCAACGTGGTCTTGAGGGCTTCGTCGAGAAAGTCCCCTTGGTCTGCGCTGCCTTGCTGCCGCTGCCCGCTCATCGAATAGTTCAAGCTGCTCCTTGGTTGTCGAATTCAGCCCTTCACCCGATGGTCTGGGCTACTATGGCCTCTGCTGACTTCTCTCCCTGTGTCGGGAGGCGTCTCCGCCCCCCTGCTCCGGTTGCCCGAAGGCAGGAAGAGATCTCCCAGGGTAAGACACTGATCCTTCCCCCGAGCGCCGCCGGATCTACCGCTGTGGCTTCCGTTTGGCTGTTGGAGTTCCCCGTCCGCGGCCGGGTCGTCCGTCCACATCGGCCTTGTATCCGGTTCCTGTTCGTCGGCTCCGAGGTTTGCCGCCGGCTTCCTCCCCACCCGCATCGCTGCGCAGCAGTTGCCATTGGCTAACGGTTCCGGCCAATCGGCCCGTAAAGGACTTGCACCTCCAAGATCAGTGCCATGCCTGGCACACCGCG
>JAQGHW010000804.1 GCA_028291505.1 Rhodopila sp.
AGCAATCCGCGAACGAAAATTTCCCGCTCGGCTGAAGTAGCCGACCCACGCGCCGACCAGACAACCGACCGTGGCGGAGACCATGGTTCCGAGGACGGCGATCGTGAGGTCTATACGCGGGCCATACAGCACCCTGGAGAATATATCCATGCCCACGGCGTCGGTCCCGAGCCAATGGAGTCGGTTGGGGGGTTGCAGAAACTGGGAGGGATCGGCCTCGATCGGGTTGTACGGTGCGACAAGAGGTGCCAGTGCACCCGCCAGGACCGCGACGAACACGATGATGTAGCCGGCAGCGAAACTCGGACGGGCAGACGAGACGCGCAACGCCGTGCCGATCCACGAGGCGGTGGCTACCGTGGACGAAGTGCTCATCCACTCAACCATCCGGGATGGGTCGTTGCGCAGCAGTCGTTGTTTGTCCATCGCATCGAATCACATCCGGAGTCTCGACGACACTGGGACGCGGGTGACACCGAATGAAACTTGTTCAACGACAATCCGACCTAGACCATCACGTCGCCGCCATTCATATTGAACGACGCGCCGGTGTAATAGGAGCCTTCGTCGGAGGCGATCAGGACGACGGTTGGTGCCACCTCTTCGACTTCGCCGTATCGGCCCAAGGGAAGTTCCGACAGCTTCTGCGCTTTCCACTCGGCGGACCCCACGCGTGACATGTCGGTGTTGATCGGTCCCGGGCAGATGGCGTTGACCGTGATGTTGTAGGGCGCCACCTCATAGGCCAATGAGCGGGTAAAGCCCAGCACGCCGGCCTTCGCCGCCGCATAGTGCACAAGCTGGCGGCCGCCCTTGTGCGCAAGCTGGGAACTGGTGCTGATGATCCGTCCCCAGCGCCGCTCGATCATTCCAGGAAGAACGACGCGCGTGCACAAAAACACGCTCCGCAGATTTACCGCGATCATCTCGTCCCAGGTCGCGACTGTCATGTCGACAAAGTCCACATGCGTATTGATGCCGGCATTGTTCATCAGGACGTCCACTCGTCCCAACTTCTGCTCTGCTTCGGCCAGGGCTTTGGTGATGGAGGTTTCGTCTGAAACATCTGCACCAAACGCGAATCCCTTGGCGCCAAGCTCTCTCAACTCGGCTGCGACCCGTTCGGCATTGTCACTCAGGCGATCGATCACGGCGACGTCGGCACCTTCGCGCGCAAACGCGAGCGCGATGCCGCGGCCGATGCCTCGTCCGCCGCCGGTTACGACACACTTCTTGCCTTCGAGGCGACCCATTCACTTCTCCTGTCTGTCCGTGGCGCTCAGGCGCGGCTGAAATCCTGGAAACGCAGATTGTTGGAGGTGTAGTAAGTGAAACCTTTCAGGCCCTTCTTTCGACCCAGGGCATATTTGGGGTAAACCATAAATCCCCACGGAGCATCGTGCATCACCGTTTTCTGAACGTCCGTGTAGATGACCTTGCGGCGCTCATCGTCCAGCGTCTCCATGCCTTCCTGGATCAGGCGGTCCACCTCAGGATTCACATAGTTGCTGTAGTCCACAAAGCTTTTTGAGGAGAAGTAAAGCGCCGTGGAGTAGCCGGGATCCGGCGTCCAAGGCGAGTCGAAGTAGAAGATGATGGGCTTCTGACGCCGGCTGACGTTGTCGTAGAAGACGCCGGCCGGTAGCTTGTCCATGACCGCATCAATGCCGACGCGTCGCAACGAGGTCTGGAAGATCAGGGCGATCGGCTCCTGCACCGGGTTGCCCGCGTCGTAGCTGATCGTGGTCTTGAAGCCGTTCGGGAACCCCGCCTGCTTCAGCAATGCTGCGGCCTTGTCAACGTTTTCATCATAGTCGAAGAAGCTGTAGTCGACCATCGGATAGCCTTGCGGAATGCACGCGGTCTGCTTCGACGCAAGGTCATAGTAGACCGTCTTGATGATCTGATCCCGCGGCAGCAGGTAGTTCATGGCCTGGCGGACCAACACGTTGTCAAACGGTGGAATTTTTGCGTTCAGTTCAAGCCACAACCCATACGACGCCGACACCGCGTCGAATGTCGCCACGGGCGAAGACCGCAGCGACAGATATTCGCGCGGTGCAAGGAATTGGGCGATGTCGACTGCACCGCCTTGCAGCAGCGACAGACGGCTGGCCGACGACGGCACCTCACGCATCACCACCGTCGAGAAGAATGGTTTCGGGCCGTAATAGTCGTCGTGAGCCTGGAAGACGGCCTGTTGACCGCGTACAATCTGGCCCAACCGATACGGCCCGAAGCCAGCGCTGTTGTTGTTCAGGAATTTGTTGCCCCAGGGATCGTCGGCTGTCGCCACCTGCTTCAGCTTGGTCTGGTCATAAATGGGAGCACCCAGATTGGCATGTAATTTCAGAACGAGCGGTGTTGGTTTGGGCACGTTGAACGAAACGACCTGGGGTGACTCGACCTTGACCTGTTCGATGTCTGTGACGCCCAGCATGCGCGCCATGAAGCCGCCGTTGCCCTTGCTGTTCAATCGACGCATCCATGAATAACGCACGTCGTCGGCGGTCAGCGTATTGCCCCAGTTGCTCTTGACGCCTTGTCGAAGTGTGAAAGTCGCACGATGGCCGTCGGATGACACTTCCCATTTCTCAGCCAGGCGCCCTTCCAGCGCCAGGCCGTATGGTAGTTCGGAATGAACGTCCGTGTCCTCGCGCATCACGTCGGGCGACGTGGGATCGGGAATTTTCCTATAGGCGATCAGGCCATCGTAGAACGCGCCATTCGAGTCGACCGTTCCGAGGCTGACATCATATTCGCCGTCGAGCCCCTGCGGTGTCGCAGGGCTCGCGATCACCAGTGTCTTGCTGGCGTCAGCTGCATGCGCGCCCTCGGCCGACGCCGCGCTGACAGCCGCGACGGCGGCGGCGCCGCGAAGGAATTTACGACGATCAACTTCCACTGGCATGCTTGCCGCCTTTCGTGTGGTCACTACGGAGCAGGGATCGATGGCGCGTTGCAGGGCTGATCCCTGGATTCAAATCATGACGTCACCGCCGTTGGGATTGAGGGATGCGCCGGTGTAGTAAGACCCTTCGTCGGAAGCCAACAGGACAGCGGTCGGGGCGATTTCCTCGACGTGGCCGAAACGTCCTAACGGTACCTCCGCACGCTTGCGGGCACGCCATGCCTCAGACAGCGTCGCGGACATGTCTGTCTCGATCGGCCCTGGACAAATGGCATTCACAGTGATGCCGAACTGTGCGACCTCGTAGGCAAGAGATCGCGTGAAGCCCAGGATGCCGGCCTTGGCAGCAGCGTAATGCACGAGTTCAACGCCGCCCTTGTGGGCGAGCTGAGAACTGGTGCTGATGATGCGGCCCCAGCGGCGGCCGATCATGCCGGGAAGCACGACGCGGGTACACAGGAACACGCTACGCAGGTTCACCGCGATCATGCGGTCCCACGCTTCAACCGACAGATCCACCAACAAGGCGCTGTCGCTGATTCCGGCGTTGTTGACCAGGACATCCACGGAACCGATCGCTTCCTCGGCTCGCTGCAAAGCCGCGGTCGCTGATTGCTCGTCGGACACGTCGGCCGCGAACGCCGCGCTGCGGACGCCCATATTTCTTGCCTCATCGGCGGTCTTCGCTGCCAACTCTTCATTCCGGTCAAGTATCACGACGTCGGCACCCTCCCGCGCGAAGGCAAGTGCTATCGCACGACCGATGCCACGTGCGCCGCCGGTGACGACGCAGTGCTTACCTTCCAACCGATTCATTCGGCGCTCCTTACTTGCGTGTCAACATAAGCAAGCCGCGAATGTCGTGCATGAACCGTGCCATGCGTGGAAGCTGTGTATCCGGCACGCTTCGGGTTCCAGTGCCCGGCGAGGTGAACAATCTTCGGGCAAAAGCCCAGTCGGCGGGCCCATCGTTCTACAATCGGTCCATTCTGAACGGGAGCGCCCGGAACCTGGGGTGCTATGGGACAGCCCGGTCGTCGCAGCCGGGAGTGCGGGACGAAGTGGCGGGTCGTATTGGACCTGGTCGGAGCGGACGGGACCCGGCACTCATGAGGTCAGCGGCGGCGCCGCGGTGGCCGAATACGCGCCACGGATGATCGGGCTGAACGTTGGCAGAAGGCAAGCATACTCAGCAGTCGCCGCTGTGCCAACGCACCACACCTGAAAAATTAGGGTGGCATCACCCGCCCCGGCTGCGTCAACCCGGCGGCGCGTGAGACCTCGATTTGAACCACGCCCCGAGCAGGCTGCCGCTCAACGTGCGCGGACACCTTGAAACCATCCAGGGCCAAACTGCGCCAGGTTGATGGCGCCCTGATGGTGGTGGGTGGCGCTGCCAAACGTCACATTGCCCCGCATCTGTCCATCAGCCACGGAACCGTCCAGACGATATGAGATCAGGGTGCCCTCATGCCACGTGCGAAAGATAAGGCTGATGCCCTTGCCATCCACATTGCCGGTCACCGGGCCCTCGAACTGGTGGGAAGCCTGGCTGCCGGTAATGGCGCCATTGTGCTGCCGTAACTGGATGCGATGGGTTCGCTCGCCCTTCAGGAACGACACTACCACATCCCACGTGCCCGACAGGTCGATATCCGTTGCGGTAGGCACCGATTTCGCGGCAATGACCGGCGCGGCCAGCGCGGCCCCGATGCCCCGACCAACCTGATCAGCTTCCCCCGGCTGCAGCCCGAACGGGTCGATATCCACCGAATTCCCAGTCGTCGACATGTCGTCCAGCATGATCCGCGGCTCGCCGTCGAGCAGGCGCAGCCGCAGCGTTTCGCCGTCCAGCGCAATCTTCGCCGTGTCCCAGGATACGCGCAGCCGCGGCACCCGCACCACGCCATGCGGCGCGATCACCTCTGTGCTCACGCCAGGCAGCCCCAGCCGGCCGACAATCGTGGTCAGATCCATATTCCAGCGGCGGAGTTCGGCCGCCGGGTCGCGCTGCTCGAACCAGACCTCTAGCGCGGCGAGCACGCCGATCACATCTTCCTTGGAGACTTTCATGCCGCGGGCGAATGCCTGGTGCGGCGAGGCGTTGCGCCAGGCGGCCTGGATCAACTCCTTCCGGCCGAGCAGCAGGCCGCTGGTTTGTGGCCCCCGAAGGAATTTTCCACCGCTGTAGATCACCATGTCGGCGCCGCGTGCCAGATAAGGGCTGGGGCGTTCGATGTGTTCCGAGGCGGCGTCGACCAGCACCGGTATGCCGCGCGGCGCGGCACGCGAAACGATGTCCTCCAGCCGCACCAGGGACGCCGCTTCGTGCGTGCCAAGGACGGCGATCATCGCGACGGGTTCGAGCAGCGCGGCATCGAGATCGGCGATCGTCTCGATCTCCACGATATGCGTGCCCACCATGCGGATCGCCTGATCATAGGCGAACCGCTGATTCTTCAACATGATCACACGGTTGGTCCAGCCGTCGGTGAACGGCAGGCGCAACATCTTCACCGGATCGTTGCCGGCGACACAGGCGGTCGTGGCGAGCGTCAGCGCGGCGGCGCTGCCACAGGTCACGATGCCCCACTCCGCGCCGGTGAGTTCCGCGATGCGACGGCTGGCGCCTTCCATCAGTTCATCCAGGCTGACGAACTGCCGGGACGCCTGATCGATCGCGGCGCGCACCTCCGGCAGCATCAGGCTGCCGCTATGGGCGGTGCGGACAGAGGCGCAATTGATAAACGGGCGGACACCTAGCGCGAGGTACGGGTTGGCATTGCGGATGGCCGCCGGCACATCCGTCGGAACGTCATTCATCGCGATAACTCCTTCCGGCACCGCATTCAGCGCGTGCCTCGATCCTGCGGCCGGTCCGCTGACCGACCGTATCACATAGTTTCCGATCAGGCATCGCCCTGCGGTGCGGCGCCGATGTATTTGTATTGATGCACGATGTCGTCCGGCGCAAAGTTCGGGTCGTGCTGCACCTGGAAGACGCTGACGATACGGCTGGTCAAATCGCCATTCTGGTCGAACGACACGACACCTTGAAGCGTCTCCAGCTTGGTGGCCTCGATCGCGTCGCGAACCGCCGAGCGGGTGACCGTCTTGCCGGTTTTCGCCACCCGTTCGATGGCGTCCAGCACGATCAACGCAGCGTCGTAGGCGGTGATGGAATAGTCCGACGGCTGGTGCCCGGTTTTTGCAACGAAGCGCTTCACGAAGGGCAACAGCTTCGCATCGTCCATCATGTGCGGCGACGCGACGGTGGCGTACCAGCCGTTCGCCGAAGGGAAGCCGGCGCCCTGCAGGATCGATGGACCATACATGCCGTCGCCGCCCGCCTTCATGACGTTCGGTATGATTTCGTAGGATTGCTTGGCCAACTTCACGCCGGCCTGCGCGTCACCCCCGTAATACAGCAATTGCGGATTGAGCCCCTTGATCTTGGTGAGCGCCGTCGAATAATCAGGTGCCTTCGGATCGAGCCGGTCGTGGCCGAGCAGCGTGATGCCCTTTTTCTTCGCCTGTGCCTCGAACGCCGCCGACAGCCCGACGCCGTAGGCGCCGCTGTCGTCCAGCCCAAACATCGTCTTAACTTTAAGCACATCGGCGAAATAATTCGCCAGGCTCGGCCCTTGGAAGGCATCCGTCGTCACGGTACGGAAATAGATCGCCTTTCCCGCTGGCCGGTAGAGCTCGGCGAATTTGGGGTCGGTGATGTCGGGGTTCGTCGAGGTTGGCGTGATCGTGGCGAGATCGCCTTGGCTGAAGATCGCCGACATCGCCTTGCCTGGTGTGCTGCTCATCGGACCGAGCGCCGCGACGCAGTTGCGATCGGCGACCATCTTGCGGGCGTTGGTCGCACCCTGGGCAGGGTCGTACTGCCCGGCGGTCGCGGTGCCATCGTCCAGCATCAGCACATCGACATGAATCTGGGCCGGTCCACCTTTGGCGTTCGCTTCGTCGATCGCCAGCATGAAGCCGTCCTTGATGAGGTTGGCGGTCTCCGCATCCGCCCCGGTCAGCGACAAATCAATTCCGATGGTGACCGACTGGCCGGCGGCGGAGGCCAGATCAGAATCGACTACACCGGCCAGGGCGGACGCGGCCAGCAACCGAAATGTGGAACGGCGGCCTATCATGAACATGGTTTGTCTCCATAATGGTGATGTGCACTGAGCTCAGCTACGTCAGGACGGCGCCCGTTCTTGCCGCCGCACCGGATTGCCGTGGGGAACGCCCAGATCGGCGTGGGCAGCTTGGCATTGCGCGGGCGACCCCGTCAACTTGATACGAAACGATATTGATCGCCTGGCGGCCAGCTGAGGCGTCACGCCGCGGCGGCGTCGTCGCACGGGCCGGCCCGGTCGGGGGTTTTGCGGGACTGGCATCGGTCAGCGGCTCCTGTTCCTGGCCTTCGGATAGCGCCGAGGCGAGGCAAGATCGATGCCAACTGCCGCCAACGCTCCAGCGGTGGGGCGCGGCGCGGCGCGCAAGGCAACGAACCGGCGGCCTGGAAGTCACGCCACCCCCGCCCCTCGTAGTGGCCAAGGCCGACAGAGGTGGCCGGCGAAATATGCACAGGGCGATAAGTGGAAATCGGCCTGAACGCGGCGAGGTTACCGCGTATCAGGACAGCACATGACGAAGCGAACCCGCCGCCTTCACCGGTCTGCTGCTACAGAACAGGATCGCGATCAGCGATGGACGGTCGCGGCGCCCGGCGGGACAATGTGTTCGTTGAACGGCTCTGGCGTTCGCAAGGCCATGCCCGTCATCCTGACAGCGCCGTTCGACGTTCTCCCATGGTTCAAGCGCCTGTACCGAACGATGGACTGCGTCGATTAACCGAACAACGAATGCGCTACCCCCGGATTTGGGGTGACGCTACCGAACAGACCCTGGGCCTCGTTATGGACACCCGCGGTGAAGTAGATCGTGTTGGTGCTGCCGCCGGAAGCGCCATTACCTGGGGCGATCGCCCATAGGTCGCCGATCACGATCGGCTTTCCATTTGCGTCCGAAAGCTTGCCGGCAAAGTGATCGTTCTTGAGATTGAAAGCATCGATCGTGCCGTCGCCGAAATTGCCGACCAGCAGGTCCCCCGCGAGCCGGCCAAAGCTCTGCGGAGCGATCGCCAGACCCCACGGCGAGTCCAGCGGCCCTTGCGACGCGACCCGCTGCAGCAGGTGCCCGTTCAGGTCGAACTCGTCGACGAAACCGTTGCCTGCTCCCGCGACGTCGTCGTGTTTGGTGTCGTTCTGCTGAGCAAACGTCACGAACAGCTTGCCGTCGAGCACCTGCACGTTGAACGGTGCGAAACCCTTCGGCAGGTTGGGATCGGTGAAGCTGTTGGTCAGGTTGAAATTCTTGTCATAGGTATCCACCGTCCCATGGCGGAAGTTCGCCGCGAACAGCACGGGGCCGTTATCGCTGTTGCCGATCGCCAATCCCTTGTACACGGCACCCAGTCCCAGCGCCTCATCTCCGGCCGCCGGATTGTCCGCTTCATTGACCGCGATGATCGACTGCGTCCCGGCCCCGGCGTTCCAGCCGGAGATCGTTCCATCCTCGGTAGCGAACAGGAACGTGGCCGGGGACCCGTCGTGCAGCGTGAAGGCGCCGGTGGATGCAAAGCTGTTGAAGACCTGTCCCGTTGGACTCGCCGTCCCGGGAGTCTGGCCTGGCGGCACGGCGATCGTGATCGGTGGGATGACGTTCGTCGTTACCCCGGCCGGCGTCGCGCTGTAGATGCTGGTAAGGCCCGACCCATTCTCAGAGATCCAGAATGGGCTGGTCGGGCTCTCGGAAAGACCCCAGGGATTGAGCAGATTGGGATCGGTCTGCGCGGCGCCGACCGTGGGGTCCGAACCAACCAGATTGTTCACCGTGAATGTCATCATCGCCTTGTGGTGCAGGAAACGGCTTACATCTGCCGCCGATACATGATCGAAGTCGCCCGATTGCAATGCATCGAGGTCGTGAGAAGCTGAATTGTGAGCCATGGCGTTTTCTCCCTGACTGGTCCATCCGGCGTACGCACCGCGGGATGGTATGGGCCGGGCTTTTCCGGTCCTTGCACTAATTCAGACGCATGCACGGGACGATTATTCCCGCGCCTGCTGCATTTTTCTGGCACCGGCGGGCGTGTTGAGCGGGGTGGCCTCAAAACGCCAGCCAGGCGTATAGGAAAAGAGTATTGTTGTCGCTCGCATCGTGACCAAAGCCGTCGAAGTTCTTCGTTCCGCCGTTGAACATAGTGTAGATCGTGTACTGGATCCCCAGCTTCAGGTTCGCGAGCGGGCTGCCCCATGAACCGTCCTTGCCGAACGGCACCCAGTCGGCCTCGATCACGAAGCTGTTGCTGTTGGGCTTGCCGTTGGCGCTCCCGCTCAGCGGCTGGGGAGCAAACAGCGCCGGGTTCGCGTTCCCCCATGTATTCTGCCAGCCGACATTGAGACCGTAAGTCTGCCGGTAGAAATATCCGAGGTTCAGGCGAACCTGGTTCAGGTGATTGCCTGGCCTGCTGGACGCCCCTAACCCCGTCGAGGCCTTCAGGTTCTGGTCCTCGTGGGTGAAGATCGCGTCGACGGTGGCCGTATGGGTGCCGTCGCCGAGGAATTGATAGCCTCCATCGACGGCGACATCCGTGTAGCTGTCCCGGCCGAATGTGGTGTCGACGCTGCGTTCTCCGTTCGCCGGACTGAGGTTGGAATACAGCATCACGCCGCCAATATGCGCGGACTGCCCGGCCCAATTCCATTCATAGGCGACCCGGGCGTAGGGAGCCGGATTGGCGGTGGCGCCCGGGCCGAGCGTGGCTCCGGTCAGGTTGAGCAATGTGCGTCCATAAGTATTGTAAAGGCCCGCTTCGACGTAAAGACTTCGATCATACCAGGCATAAACAGTCGTCCCGATCGAATTGCCGATCAATCCTCCCGCCAACAGTGGCTGAGCAGTCGGTGTCGGCGCCAGTGCCGATGACGCAAATGGAAAGATCCACCCGAAAGTCGAGTTGTACGGGTCCTGGACGGTCGGTCCGTTGTTTACGGAAAGGCCAACGCGGAGGTCGCTGCCGTAGGCGTTCACCGTCGTGGTCATACGCAGGTCGGTGTTGTCCAATTGGAACGTGCGGCCGACCCCGTCATAGGTGCCTTGCACGAAGGCTCCGGCGTAATCTGTTATTCGTCCCGCCAGAAACAGGCTGACCTGGTCGAGCGCGAAATTGTTGTTACGCCCGAAGTCGGGCGCGGCAGGTTGTGGTTGAGATTTATTGGTGTGTGTAAAGGAATTGAGCACAAAGCCGGCCAATGGGATCGTCGACAGCGGACCCTGCCCGCCTGTCTGGGTGTAGCCGCCGATCTTGAACGCCCTGCCTACCGGCGTGAGTTGTGGTCCGAATGCGCCAATATGGCAGGCACTGCACGGTTGACCGGTCTGCGCGGCGAACGAGGGCACCGC
>JAQGHW010000836.1 GCA_028291505.1 Rhodopila sp.
CTGATTTATCGTAGCGATTGCTTGCAGCAGTTCATCCGGTAACGGCAGCGCGTAATCCCCCGGCCCGGGATAGCGGCAAGCATATCCCCAGGTCCTCACCGCTCGTACACAACGATGCCCTCGGTTCTCGCGATATAGGGCAGCGTGCCAACGATTTGACACTTTCTGCGAAACGTATCCTCACAACAGGCGAAGACGTCGGCGGGTAGTCGTAGGTTTCGCGCGCCTCGTACCCGGCATTCAAGGTCAACTTGTCCGGTGGGGCGTCATCGTCCAGGACCACCAATAGGTCCATGTCGCTGTGCGGCCCCGGCTTCGCCCCGCGCGACCGACCCGAAGATAATAACGCGCCGTGGCTGGAAGTACCCCACGACGGGATCGAGAAGTTCGGGCGGGACGAGAGGTGTTGGCATGGCTGGGTCCGAAACAGGGGAATCCATATCATGAACTGCATGGCGATTGCTGGCCAATCGCCATGCAGTCTACGGGCCGTGTACCACCGCCGGCGCGTCACGGCCACGCGGTGGCGAACGACTCCGGTCCCGCGCCCTGGATCGACAGCCACTTGCCGCGCGTCAGCGTTCTGCCGTCCCAGCGGAAGACCTCGATCTTGCGGTCCTGCATGCTCTGGACCAGCACCGTCCTGCCGTCGCGGGAGAATGCGGCGGCTTCGGCCCAGGCGCCGATCGGGACCTCGGCGACCTTGTGCAACGTCTGGCCCTCCACCGCGTAGATGCCCAGCAGGCCATTGTCGTGCTGGAACGGATGGCCGGGCGGCTTGGTGCTGCCGTTCTGCGCCCCGATCGCCAGGAACCGCCCATCAGGCGAGAACTTCATCGGCTCCGGCCCGCTCGGTACGCCGAACGTTCCGACCACATGATACGGTTTCGACTTCAGATCGATCAGGCTGACCGTGTCCAGGTCCCCATCGCCGCGCCCCATGTTGGAGACCGCCGCCAGAGTGTGACTAGCGTTGATATCCATGGTGTAGGGCGCGACGCCGGTGGTGATCGGCCGAGGGTCGATGGTGACATTGGTGCCGTCGATGTGCAGCAGGCTGACGATGTTGTCGCCGCCCCGCGTCAGCAGCGCATCTTTGTCATCCACGAACACTACCGCGCTCGGCAACGACTTGGGGTTGCCGGTATCGACCTTGCCCGCCGCAGTCAAACGCTTGCCCTTGACTGTAAAGACCGAGACCGTGCCCTCCGCCCGGTTGGCGATCAGCGCCAGCGCGCCGTCGGGGGACACCCGCACCTGCGTGGCTCCCAGGCCCGATGTCAGCGACTGCACCACTTTCGGCGGGTGGCTGGTCAGGTCGAACACCGACACCCGGTCGTCGGGCGATATGCCGCCGGTCTTCGCGCCGGGGTCGGCTTTCGTTGCGGACGTCACGATGCCCCAGCTTTCATCCTTGCTGATCCAGATCGCGCCGGGCGGTCCGACGACGCTGCCGGGCGCCTCGAACGTGGACCGGACCGTGGGCGGGTAGGATTTGACGTCGATGACAGTGATCGTGTCGGGGCCGGCAGGGTTGGGCGCGACCTGGTTCTTCTGCGCGTCCATCACGGTGTGGGCGTCGTTCGACGACAGCACCACGTCGGCCATGGCGGTGAGCGGCAGCGCGCTGGCGACCACCGCGGCCAGCAGCAGCTTGGGTAGGATCGGCATCTTGTCTCCCCTGTTTTTTCTTGGACCCCGGCAGTGTGTCAGTCGGTGATCATTTCGGCAAACCGCGTCCGCGCCTGCAGCATGTCGTCGAGCGAGCCGAACGCGTTCATGTAATGGCCGGTGTAGCCTCTGGCCTCCGCCGCTTTGAACAGCGCCCGGAAATCGAAGTCGCCCTGTCCGGGGATCAAGTGTTCCTCCCGACCGTTTCTGAAGCAGTCGGCGAGTCGGATTTCCCGAACCCGGGGCAGCGGGACGGCACTGAGGAAACCCTCGACGCCCTCGGGCACCAGGTGGGCATGGTTGGCGGTGAAGGAAAGCTGCAGGGCAGGGGAGGCGAGCTTCTCATAAAACCAGCGCCATTCCTCGATCGTGTGGGCAAGGTAATGGACTTCCGCGTCCGGCGGTTCCTTGTTCAGGTTCTCCAGCAGCAGCAGGACAGATTTTACCTCGGCATAATCTGCGACACGGCGCAGGCGGTCGAGCCCGGCCTGCATGCGCTGCGGAACGTCGGCCGAGAAATGAAATCCGGCATGAACGACGATCCACTCGGCACCAAGCAGGACGGCGGCATCAACGTAGGCATGCAGGTACGCATCAACGGCATCGGCGACCAGCGGGGCGTATTCGGCGACGTTCACCGCCGACAGCGTGTGCAGCCCGAGGCGGACGTCGTGGTGATCGCAGGACCGGCGGATCGCGTGTGCGCGCGGCTGGTCGAAACTGGTCACGACATTGGCCCCGGTATCAAGCTGGATGTCGATGATGCCGACGTCATGGTCGGCCGCCCACGCCACGGCGTCCTCCAGCGGCAGTTTGCGCCCGACATCGATGCCGATTCGGTCAAGCGGGATGGCTTGCATGGCTGTTCGCTCCCAAGGTTTTTCGATCCCGGCCCAAGTTTTCGGTCTCGGTCAAAGACTAATCCCAGTCCGCGGTGACGGCGACCTTCATTCGCCTCGTCGGCAGGTGGGTCCCCGCTGCGTGTCCTCACCCCAACCCGCCCGGGCTTAGCCATGTTCGCGAACAAGCACTTAACGCGAAGAAAAATCCGCCTGTTTACTTGCTCGCCAAAGACAAGCTCGTATATCGTAACCGTCCCATCAGCACACCACAATGTGCCGGGTGACGCCGGCGTCCAGCACCGTCCCGCCGAAGCCAGGCTACTCTCATTCTGTCCGAGAGTCGGCGCCACGGCCCTCCAGCTTGTCATTGCCGTCGCTGTCCTTGTCCCTGGCCATCATTAACCACGGCATCGACGTATTCGCATTGCCCAGCGCGGGACGGCAAGGACATACGACTAACAGAGCAGGAAGGGGCGCAGGGCCCTGAGATAAGAAACCCACCCAACCCAACAAACACCCCGCGGCGCAGCCAAAAATCCTTCTCTGCGCGCTCTGCGCCCCCTCTGCGCGCTCTGCGCCGAATCACCCAAGCCAACCCCACCACAGGC
>JAQGHW010000860.1 GCA_028291505.1 Rhodopila sp.
ACGACAACGTTTCTCCCCCGCATCCCAGATGCGAGCGCCGCGATCGATGTATTCCTCGCCGCGGCACTGCCGGGGCTCATGGTCATCATGCTGCTTTGGGCGGCTCGCCCGGGCGCGTATGGGCAGCGCCGGCGACGCACCCTGGTCGCGGTCACGCTCCTTGGCGCCGCGGCGGGTTCAATTCTCCCCATGCTGCTTGTGACGACCTGAGCATGGCGCTGCAGGCCATCACGCTTTCGGTCGATCCCGCTTTCGCCGGCGACACCGGCCAGTCGGCTCTCAGTGACGCGGGCTGCGCCTTCTGTGGCGCGCCGGCGGGTCACTGGGCCGGGCCCGGGTATCTACCCTGCGGCGGCAGCGTCAGGACCGTCGCTGCGGCCTGTCCGCTCTGCGCCTTGCCGCAGCACCTCGAACGTCCGCGCATTGACGAGGAGGCCGCTCTAGCCTGGCTCCCCGAGATCAGCCAGGCAGCGCTGAACGCCACGATGCGGGAGATCCACATCGCCATCCAGGCGGTCGGCGAAGACGTTCATGCGGATGCGGTGTTTCGCAAACGGTCAGCCGGTCTGGGCACCCTCTACTACGCCCGTGCCGTCCTGGCGCAGCGCAGCGCACCCGCTGTGGCGCGCGTTGGAACGGCCTCGCCGCGCGAACTCGGCCTCGCGTTGCTCGAACTCTCATCGGTTGCTTATGCGCGCCGCGCCCAGCTGCTGGGCGGCCTGCGGCTGATGCCGCTCGGCCGGTTCTTTCAGGGCGAGCACGACGTCTATCCGGAGGTCGTCCGGTTCTGGCGTGACAGCGCCGCGACCGCAGCCACCCGTTTGTCAGGAGCCCTGTAATGTTCTCATTCCTCGCCCGCGCGCTTGCCAGCCTGTCGCTGGCGCTGAAGCAACCGCTGGCGTCCTTTTGCGAGCTGGAGACCGCGCACGACGACGCTTTCGTTACCAAGGCGGGGCACTACGTTACATGGATTCGTGTCGACGGCATGCAGAAGATGGGCGAGCGCAAGGACTTTGCCCGGATTGCCGATGCGATGCGCCTCGACCTGTCGGGCGCATTGGAGGAGCGCGGACACGCCATCGTGGGCTGGTATATATCGGACCCCGACGCCGCCCTGGTCGAGCTGAACAATCTCAACCTCAATGCCTGCCGCTCGGTCGCCCGCGAGACGGGCCTGAATTTCGACGACATCCTCGACGAGCGTGCCAAGCTTTGGCCGACCCTGATGCGTTGGGAAGCCGCCTACTTCATGGTCTGGACGCGCACCTCCGTGCTGACGAAGGAGGAGCGCAAACAGCTCAAGGCGGAGTATGCCGCCAATGCCGCGCAGGCCGGGCTGCTTGGCGACACGCAGCGTTTCACGATGCGCAGTGAAATCATGTCGGCGCGGCATGGCGCCTTTACATCGCGCGTCATTTCAGCCCTCCGGACCCATGACATCGCGGCCTCGATCTGCAAGCCGCATGAGGCACTCAAGCTGGTACGAGAGACGATGTATCGCGAGCTGTCCGGATCGGACTGGCGGGCCATCCTGCCGGGCGACAAGGTGATGCCGCGCTGCCCGGAGGATGACGTCAAGGCGCCGCGGGCCGACTGCGTGCTGTGGCCGCCGCTGCGCGACCAGCTGTTCTATGCCGACGCGGTCACGCAAGGCGGTCAGCGCGTTGCCATCGGTGATAATATCTACGGCTGCGTAGACATGTACATCGGGCCTGAAGAGCCCCAGCCGTTCGTTAAACTGGCGGCAACACTTGGCCAGGACCGCATTCCCTGGCGCATGGCGGTGCTGATCGAGGGCGGCGGCCAGGCCTCGATGCAGATCAAGAATACCGGCGCCTCGTTTCTCGCCATGTTTCCGGGCAATGCCGACCTGCGGCGCGCGTTCGCGTTTCTGCGGGAAAAGCGCGAGACCGAGAACCACGTCAGCGCGAAGATGCGGGTGAGCTTCGCCACCTGGGCGCCGGTCGAGGCGCCCGCCAAGCTGCGCCGTCGCATGTCGCTGCTGTCGCAGCGCATCGAGGGGTGGGGCAACGCCAAATCGACCACAATCGTCGGCGACCCGCTTGAGGGCGTCATGGGCACTGTGCCTGGGCTGGCGCTGGCCTCGACCGCGAACCCCTCGCTGGGGCTGCTCGGCGATGCGCTGACCATGCTGCCGTGGAACCTGACCGGGTCGCCCTGGGAGAGCGGCAGCGTTGTGTTCCGTCGTCCTGACGGCGGCATCTGGTGCTACGACCCCGTCGGCGGCCGCAAGCGCCCGCTCGTGTGCGACGTGTTTGTTGCACCGCCAGGCTCGGGCAAGAGCGTGCTGGCCAACACCATCAATATCGGGCTCTGCCTGAGCGCGGCTGGCATGGGAAGCCAAGGCGCCAAGATGCCGTTGATCGGCAAGGTCGATGTCGGCGACAGCGCGCAGGGATACGTGCAGCTGGTGCAGGAGGCCCTCGGTCCCGATCGCCGCCAGGAGGCGATTTTTGTCCGGATGCAATTCGCGCCCGGCTTCGAATTCAACCCCTTTGACCTTCAGGTCGGGCTTGAATACCCGTTGCCGCTGGAGCGGGCTTTTCTGCAGAACTTTCTGGCCCTGGCGACGACGCCGCCGAACCGGACGACGCCGTTCGAGGGTCTGTCGCAGCTGATTGAGGCGGTGATCGACGAGGCCTACCGCATCTGCGCCTCCGACGAGGGCGGCAAGCACTATCGCCGCGGCGTCGAGCCGGACGTCGATCGCGCGATCGACCGCTACCGCATCGAGCTGCACGCCGAGCGGCCGTTCTGGCGCGATGTGGTAAACGCGCTATGCGATCTTGGCGAGTATCGTCTAGCGGAGATCGCGCAGCGGCACGCGGTGCCGATCATCCAGGATCTGATCAGCGCCGTCCGCACCGACCAGGTTCAGGACAGGTTCAAGGATCTGCGGGTACAGGAGACCTCGGAATCCGCACCGCAGATCTTCGAGCGCTACATCGAGGACCTGATCCGCCGCTTCCCCACGCTGAACGCGCCGACGCAACTCGACTTCGGGCCAGCGCGCATCATTGTCATCGACCTGCAATCGGTCGCGCCAAAAGGCTCGGCCTCGGCGCAGCGGCAGACCGAGATGATGTATCTGCTGGCGAGGCACATTCTGGCCCGCAACTTCTTTCTCCACCCGGAATACATAACCTACGTGCCGGAACGCGTTTATGATTATCACCTGCGGCGCTTCACCGAGATCAAGGAAACGGTCAAAAGGCTTGACTACGACGAATGGCATCGCACTGAAGGCAGTCCACTGATCTGTGCGCAGGCCGAGCGCGATGTGCGTGAGGGCCGCAAGCACAACGTGCAGATCGGCTTCGCAAGCCAGCTTCTGGCCGACTTCAGCGACGGCATCCTGGCGCAATCAACCGGGCGGTTCGTGTTGCGGGCTGGCGATCAGCGTGAGGTCGATGATGTGGTCAAGCGCTTCGCCTTGTCGGACGCGAGTGCGAAGATTCTGCGTTACAAGCTGACCGGTCCGAAGAAGACCGGCGCGCCGTTTCTGGCGCTGTTTTCGACGGACGGCGGCGCCGCCTACGAGCAGCTGCTGATAAACAGCCTCGGGCCGATCGTAGTCTGGGCGCTCTCGACCACGCCGGGTGATACCAGCCTGCGCAACCGGCTCTATGCCCGGGTTGGTTTCAGCGAGGGTCTTCGCCGCCTGTCGAAAGTCTTCCCGGCCGGATCCGCCGTCGACGAGATCGAGCGTCGCACCAAGGCGCGGTTACGCAAGGGCGATCTGCAGGAGAAGGTCGAGTCGGGCGTCGTTGACGAGTTGGCGAGTGAACTGATCGATGGCCACGGTCTTGGCATCGTGCTGCGGTCCTTCGAGGAGCCGGCGCGCGAGCCGGCGGCCCCGCCAATGCCGATGGCAGCAGAGTAAACGCCGTGTTCCGGCATCGTCATCTCTCACTGACATCACCGCCGCGTTTGCACGGCAGACGCGTAGCTTCGCGGGCAAGATGGAGGTTCAGCATGGCACGTCTGACAGTGCATCTTGGCGGTTCGTTGGTGGCGCCGATTGCGACGCCGCGTCTGTTCGCATCGGACTGGCGGGTCCGTTCGTTCATCGAGACCGGTCTGGCGCCCGCCGGCCGCGAGGACATCAAACCCACGTTGCGATTGCCCCCTTCCAGGACGACCAGCCGGGCCTGGCGCCATTGGAAGCAGTCTTGTGGAGCGGTTCGATGACCCGGGTTAATCTGGCGGCCGCGCTCGTTGCGGGCGCGCTCCTCACCGGCTGTGCCTCGGTGAGGCCGGTGCCGACCACGGTCGAGATGCCGGGCATGCCGAACCCCGAAGTGGCGCTTCAGCAAAGCATCCAGCACGTCGATGCCGAGATGACCGAACTCGGCCAGTTGTCGCCGTCGATGACACAGGTGGATCAGCCGGTGCTGCCTGACGACCTGCGGCGGACGGTGACCTTCACCTGGAACGGTCCGCTGGACGCGGGCGTCGCCAAACTGGCGGCGAGCATCGGCTACACCTTCTACACGACCGGCCCCGCTTCGCAGCAGCCGCTCAACGTGGCGATCCAGATTTCGTCTGTGCCGGTCTATCAGGTGTTTCAGGCGCTCGGCGAGGAAGCCGGCGCGCAGGCGACGGTGCAGCTCGATCCGCAG
>JAQGHW010000419.1 GCA_028291505.1 Rhodopila sp.
GCCCCGCGCCCTTCCAGCATCACCCGGCCAACGAAATCGCCCTCGGCCACAACGGCGTTGAATACCCCGTCCACCCTGGCGATCGGCGCGGTCTGCGGCACCATGCACGGATGCACACGGGTCTCGATCCCTACCTCGGTTTGCCGCGCGATCCCCAACAGCTTGATGCGATACCCAAGTTCGGAGGCGAAAGCGATATCCACGGCTGAAATCCGCCGAATACCCTCCACGTGCACATCCTCGAACGCCACTGGCCGGCCAAACGCCAAAGCCGCCAGGATTGCCAGCTTATGCGCCGTGTCGATGCCGTCGATGTCGAAGCTGGGGTCGGCCTCGGCGTAGCCCAGCTTTTGCGCGTCGGCCAGAACCTCGCCGAACTCCCGCCCGCGTTCCCGCATCTGGGTCAGGATGTAGTTGCAGGTGCCGTTCAGGATCCCGGCAACGGCGCTGATCCGGTTGCCCGACAGGCCCTCCCGCAGTGCCTTGATCACCGGGATACCGCCCGCCACCGCGGCTTCGAAGCCCAGCGCCACGTTCCGTTCTTCGGCCGCGCGGGCCAACGCCGCACCGTGCACCGCCAGCAGCGCCTTGTTCGCGGTGACCAGCGGCTTGCCGGCTGCGATCGTTGCCCGCGCCAAAGCCAGCGCCGAACCGTCGGAGCCGCCAATCAGCTCGACCACGACATCGACACCAGGATTGGTCGCCAGTGCCACCGGGTCCTCGTACCAGTGCAGTCCGGACAGCGGAAAACCCCGATCCTTCGACCGGTCCCGCGCCGAGACCGCCGTCACCGCGATCGGCCGCCCAGCCCGCGCGGTGACGATATCGGCATTATCCCGCAGCATCTTCAATACGCCGCCACCGACTGTCCCCAAACCCGCGAGAGCGACGGCAAGCGGGCGGGTCATGGCGCGCCCGCTTCGGACAATCCCGGCTCAGCAACATTAGACCCGGCCTGCAGGAAGCCGCGGATATTGCGGATCGCCTGCCGCAGGCGGTGCGTGTTCTCTACCAGCGCGATGCGGACGTAGCCTTCGCCATGCTCGCCGAACCCCAGGCCGGGGGCGACCGCGACCTTGGCCCGCTCCAGCAGCAACTTGGAAAACTCCACGCTGCCCAGCGATGCGTACCGCGGCGGCACCGGCGCCCAGGCGAACATCGACCCCTCAGGCGTTGGCATATCCCACCCGGCCGAGGCCAGGCCCTTGATCAGCACGTCCCGCCGCTCCCGATACAGGTTCCGCATTTGCTCCACACATTCCTGCGGGCCGGTCAAAGCGGTGGCCGCCGCAACCTGGATCGGGGTGAACGCACCATAGTCCAGATAGGACTTCATACGCGTCAGCGCATTGATCAGCCGCGGATTGCCAGCCGCGAACCCCATCCGCCAGCCCGGCATCGAGTAGGTTTTGGACAGGCTGGTGAACTCCACCGCGATGTCCTTCGCACCAGGAACCTGCAGGATGGACGGCGGCACGTTGGTGCCGAAGTAGATCTCGGCGTAGGCCAGGTCCGACATGACCCAGATCTCATTCCTGCGCGCGAACGCAACGATCTCCTTGTAGAAGTCGAGGTCGGCCAGATACGCCGTAGGATTGGACGGAAAGTTGACAATCAGCGCCGTGGGCTTGGGAACCGAGTGCCGCACCGCTCGGTCCAGCGCTCGCAGCATATCCTCGTCAGGGGTCGCCGGGATGCTGCGCACAGCCGCACCGGCGATGATGAAGCCGAACTGATGGATCGGATAGGACGGATTGGGCACCAGGATCGTGTCGCCCGGGCTGGTGATCGCGGATGCGAGATTGGCGAGCCCTTCCTTGGACCCCAGGGTCGCCACGACCTCGGTTTCCGGGTTCAGGCCGACACCGAACCGGCGTTCATAGTACGCGGCCAGCGCGCGCCGCAGACCCGGTATCCCTTTGCTGACCGAGTAACGGTGGGACCGCGGGTCCTGCACCGTCTCGATCAGCTTCGCAACGATATGTGGCGGGGTCGGGCTATCGGGATTGCCCATGCCGAGGTCGATGATGTCCTCCCCGGCACCCCGAGCCTTCGCCTTTGCCGTGTTGACTTCGGCGAAGACGTAGGGCGGCAGGCGGCGGATGCGATGGAATTCGCCGGAGGGATCGGTACCCATGACAGACCTTTCGGGGGTTCAGAACGAAGTTACTGTAGCAATTGCAGCGCAGCGCCGCGACCGGAAGCTTCCGCGCTGACTCGGATCGCGGTGCCGGGCACGCCGGCCGCCTTGAGCGCATCGACGATCGATTGGGCCCGCGACAGGCCGAGGTTCAGCGCGGCCGATTGGGCATCGGGATCGCTGGAGGTCGAATCGCCATACCCGACGACGGAAATGGTGCCGTTTCCGCGTTTGGAGGCGAAGGCCTTCACCTCGTCGGTCGCCGGTTGCGACAGGGTCGAAGCCCGTTCGACAAACACGATCGTGGCGGCCGGCCCAGTCGGCGGCGCCGGCATCGGAGTCGGCACGACGGGCACCGCCGGCGGTGCACCGGCGGTGACTGGGCGTGGAGGCGGCGCGGCTGGCATTTCGGGCGGCGGACCAGCCGGCGATACGCTGGCCGCTGGCCCTGCGGGCGGCGTCGCGGCGTTAGCGGTCACGGCCGGCGGCGTCGCTTGGACGGCCGGAGCCGGGGTTGGCGCGGCCGAAGAGGATGCGGCCGGCGTAGATGCGGCCGGCGTAGATGCGGCCTGAGCGGATGGAGGTGCCTCGAGCGGCGTACTCTGTACGGCCTTGCGAGGCGCGGGGGATGGTGGCGTGGCCGGCGCGGTGACTGCCGGCATGGATGCGCTGGCGACCGGCGAAGCGGTACCCGCCGGCGGCGTGCCCGTTTGTGAAGTAGCGCCCGGCGGTGGCGGCGGTGGCGCGGTCCCGACCCCAAACAGGTTCGGTGAGGCGGTTGGCGACGACGGGTCAGCCAATGGCGCGGACTGGGCCGCGTGCTGGGCGTTGGTGCGATCGGCCACCAGCGACTCGGTCAACTTCTTCATCGCGTCCTGATCTGGCGGCTCCGGCTTGGCCGGGACCGTGGACATATTCGGGTATGGCTGATCGGCGCCCGGCGGGGGTGGGCGATCCTCGGCGATCTTGCCCCCCTGCTGCCGATGCCACCAGTTGACCGGGTTCATCGCCGAGATCGTCGAACATCCGGCCAACAGCCAGCCCGCCGCCGCCAACACGGCAGCGCCCCGGATTGTGGCTTGCCCCGGTTTTTTCGCACAACTAGCTTGCGCGCCTGTTTTGCTGACCACCATATGCTGGTTCCGCTCTCCGCTATCGGCGGCCTGTGTAGCCGCTGGTGTCGCCGACGCAAAGGATGTCTCCATGGCTCCGAACGATAAGAACGTAGGAAACGCCCCCCCCAGTGCCCCCACCACTGCCGCGGGCATCACCCAGACCGGCCTTGACGCGGCGGGCTTCAAGATGCCGGACCCGTCCGTGGTCAGCCGTTCGATGGCCGATATCGCCGAACGGTCCCAACGACTCGTCGGTGAGTGGCTGAAGCGCCAGTCGCAGGAGGACCACGCCGCCGATCCGCTGAACATCGGCCGCGCCTTCCTGGAGATGACCGCCCGCCTGATGGCCAACCCAGCCAGACTGATGCAGGCGCAGCTTGGGTTTTGGCAGGACTACGTGACGTTGTGGCAGAATACCACGCGCCGCATCATGGGAATCGATACCGAACCGGTCATCGACGCCGCCTCCAGCGATAAACGCTTCAAGGATGACGCCTGGAAGGAGAATGAGGTCTTCGACTTCATCAAGCAGTCCTATCTGCTGTCCGCCCGCTATGTGCAGGACATCGTGACCCACGTGGATGGGCTGGACACGAAGACCGCACAGAAGGTCGATTTCTACTCGCGCCAGTTCATCGACGCGATGAGCCCGTCGAATTTCCTGCTCACCAATCCGGAAGTGCTGCGCAGGACGGCGGAAACCGGCGGCGAAAACCTGCTGAAAGGCCTGAACAACCTGCTGGGCGACCTGGAGCGCGGCAAGGGCAAGCTCCACATCAAGATGACCGACACCGACGCGTTCAAGGTCGGCGAGAACATCGGCGTGTCACCTGGCAAAGTTGTTTATCAGAACGATCTGATGCAGTTGATCCAGTATACGCCAACCACCGACTAGGTGTTGAAACGCCCGCTGGTGATCGCACCCCCCTGGATCAACAAATTCTACATTCTGGACCTGCGGCCGCGAAACAGTTTCGTTCGTTGGGCGGTGTCTCAGGGGCATACCGTCTTTGTCATCTCCTGGGTCAATCCGGACGAGAAATTAGCCGCCAAAGGGTTCGAGGACTACATCAAGGACGGCTACCTCGCCGCGCTGGATGCGATCGAGGCTGCCACCGGCGAACGTGACGTCAACGCCATCGGCTATTGCCTGGGTGGCACGCTGCTCGCTTCGACCCTGGCTTACATGGCGGTGAAGGGTGACGACCGTATCAAGACCGCGACGTTCTTCGTCACCATGATGGACTTCCAGGAAGCCGGCGAACTCGGCGTCTTCATAGATGAGGAGCAGCTTCAGGCGCTGGAAGACAAGATGAATAAGCGCGGCTACCTCGAAGGCAGCGAGATGGCCTCGACGTTCAACATGCTGCGGGCCAACGATCTGATCTGGTCATTCGTGGTGAACAACTACCTGCTGGGCAACGACCCGTTCCCATTCGATCTGCTTTACTGGAACGCGGATTCCACCCGGATGCCGGCGAAGATGCACAGCTTCTATCTGCGGAAGATGTATCAGGAGAACCTGCTGGCGAAGCCGAACGGGATCACCCTGGACGGCGTGAAGATCGACCTGGGGAAGATCAAGGTGCCGGCGTACTTCCTTTCAACCCGGGAGGATCATATCGCGCCCTGGAAATCAACCTACCGGGGCACCCAGTTGCTCGGCGGGACGAAGCGCTTCGTGCTCGCGGCATCCGGGCATATCGCGGGCGTCGTCAACCCGCCGGAAGGCGGCAAATACGGCCACTGGATCAGCAAGGAGTTGCCACCG
>JAQGHW010000883.1 GCA_028291505.1 Rhodopila sp.
CCTGTGGTCCGGCGAGGCGGTGGATTTCGATGGACGGCACTTCAAGTTGACGAAGGCTTCCATCGCACCGGTGCCGGTTCAGCCGGATTTGCCGATGTGGATCGGCGGTTCCTCCGAGGCCGCGATCAAGCGCACTGCCAGGGTTGGCACCGGCTGGCAGGCGGGACCGGAGACGCCGGAAGCGGTGGGCGAGGTGATCGCGGGGATCAAGCAAGCGCTGCTGGAGACTGGGCGAACGATCGATGAGGACCATTACGGTGCCGCGTTCGCGTTCCGGTTCGGCGGGCCGGACGATCCAGGTGTGGCAAAAGTAATGGAGCAGTATAGAGCGCGCACCGGGCGCGACCCCAAAGACCTGTTCGCGATGGGCGACGCCGCGGTGATCCTGCAGCGGCTTAGCGATTACATCGAGGCCGGTGCCTCGAAGTTCATCCTGCGGCCGATCGCCGACGGGGATGTGGAGATGCTGGCGCAGACGAAACGACTGGTGGAGGAAGTGCTGCCCCAGGTCGCCGCGCGTTGGCCGAAGCAGCGGAAGGCGGCGGCCTGAGTCCTGCCCGAACGTCGTGGCGGTGAATTAGCGGCTTGACATGTGACCATATGGTCACCTATTAATACCCGCATGGATGAGGTGTTCAGAGCCCTCGCGGATCCGACACGCCGAAGCCTGCTCGACGCGCTGTTTCACGAGGACGGACAAACGCTGGCGGCGCTCGAGGCGCGATTGCCGATGACGCGCTTCGGGGTGATGAAGCACCTGAAGGCGCTGGAGGAGGCTGGCCTTGTCGTGACCCGGCGGCGCGGGCGGGAGAAGCTGCATTTTCTCAATCCGGTGCCGATCCGGCTGGTCCATGACCGGTGGGTGAGCAAGTACGCCGAACCGTGGGTCTCGATGCTGAGCGAACTCAAGCATGGATTGGAGGACAAGACGTTGGAGAAAGTGTTCGAAATCTACATCAAGACAACGCCGGAGCGTCTGTGGCAGGCGATTACTGACACCGAAATGAGGCGAAAGTATACCTTCGGGGCCGTGTTCACCTCGGATTGGACACCTGGTTCGCGTTATCAGGCGACTGGCCACGGGTCGCCGATCGGGGAGGGTGAAAATCTGGAAGTCGATCCGCCACGCCGGCTGGTGCAGAGCTTCAGGGCGCTGTGGGACGATGACGTCAAAGCCGAGGGGACGTCGCGGGTGACCTGGGAAATCGTGCAGATCGGCGATTCGTGCCGGCTGACGGTGACCCATGACCAGTTGCGTGAGGACGCGAACGGGCAGCTTTACGGTGGATGGCCGATGGTGCTGTCCGGTTTGAAGACGCTGTTGGAGACAGGGAAAATGCTGACGACCCCGGGTTCGTTGCGGTGGATGCAAGGGTCGGAATAACGGTGAGCGTGCTGGTCTACGGGCGGCGCGCGCGCAGGCTGTACATCAACGGCAGCGATGGCGTGTTGGGCGGCATGCGGTACATGCCGTCCTCGGTGCGCACCATGTCCTCCCACTGATGCAGCACGTCGCGGTCGAGTTCGCGCAGTGATTCGATTCGCAGTCCGGCTTGGGCGAGAGCGGTGACGACCTCGCCGAGGGGGTGGCTCCACTGCACGGTCGGCGTCGCGGCGGCTGGAATGGAACTATCCATGTAGGTGACGCCGCCGAACTCGCTGCATCCTTCGGGCGGCGTGAAATAGGAGTCGCGGATTTCGATCGAGTTCGGAGCACTGCCCTCGATCATCCATTTCACCGGGTGGAATTCGAACAGATACAGTTGCCCGCCGGGGCGCAGCAGATCGTGCACGACCCTTGCCCATCCGTTCATGTCCGGCAGCCAGCAGAGCGCACCGACACCTGTATAGACGATATCGAAGGTCCGGCCGCCCACCGCGGCTGCGGCGTCGTATACGTCCGACGTTACGAAGGTGGCGTCAATACCGGTTTGCCGAGCGAGGTCCGTTGCGGCCAGCACTGCGGGTGCGGAGAAATCCAGCCCGGTGACACGGGCACCGAGCCTGGCCCAGGACAGGGTGTCCAGTCCGAAGTGGCACTGAAGATGGATCAGCTCCTTGCCGGACACATCGCCCAGATCCACTATTTCGTGCGCCCTCAACTGATTGCGGCCGGCCTTGAAGCCGGCCACATCGTAGCCTGGCGATACCAGATGCAGCGGCGCCTTAACGTCCCACATCGCTCTATTTTTTTCGTGCCATGAGGGTTTGTCGCTCATAGGATCTACGCTCCTGCCATGAGTGGGGCAACGAATCCGCCCATGGCCTGTTCGATGTATTTGGCGAAGGCAATGGTTGTGCGGTCTTCCAGGAACGGCCCGATGACCTGGACACCAATCGGCAGCCCCGCCGGCGAAAGGCCGATCGGCATCGCGGTCGCCGGCAGCCCCGGAAGCGTCGCCATGCCCGCCCAGACCAGCTGGTCGTCATAGTGAAAGTCCTGGCCATCGATGCTGATGTGCCGCGTCTCGGGGGGCGAGTGGTCGTGGGGAAATGCCGGTGTCGGCGTGATCGGGCACACGACGACATCCCACTCCCTGAACAGCGCGCGCCAGCGTTGCCTGTGCCCCTCACGGACCCGGTCGGCCATGATCCAGTCGCGATGGCTGAGGACCCGGCCGCGCGCATGTTCGGCACGCAGGCTGTTGTCGTTTGGTGCGACCGAGGCGGCGATCCGTTGCAGTTCCAGATACGCCTCG
>JAQGHW010000910.1 GCA_028291505.1 Rhodopila sp.
TCCGGATACCTATCGGCCGCTGGAACAGCTCGACCTGGAGATTTTCGACGGGCACTTCATGGGATGGGGGGATAATAAAAGTCCCGTCCGCAAGATTGCGATGCGGCCGACCAGTGAGACCTCCACACGCATCCTGGCGCTGCTGAATGGGTCGATGGATTGGACCGATACGAATCTGCCGGCCGATCAGGTCGACAAGATCAATGCGTCAAAGATTGCGCATGTCGAGAAGAACACTGTCATGCGGACGTTCGTTATTCGCATGAACAACACCAAGCCGCCGTTCAACAACCTGAATGCTCGCCGAGCGTTTGCGCATGCGTTTAACTATATGGGGTTTATTACGGATATTCTTGGTGGATATGCCACGCGCGATCCGATGCCGATGCCGCAAACGCTGTGGGGCTGCCCGGTGGATGCGAAGGGATATGATTACGACCTGAAGCAGGCCAAGGATTACGTTGCCAAGGCGACCGCCGAGGGCGCGCCGATGAAGCGTGCATTCGAACTCCATATTCAATCGGAGAACGACCAGTGCGCCCAGGCGGCTCAGCTGTTCCAGAGCGACCTGGCGGAGATCGGCATCAACCTGAAAGTCGTTGGCGATACCTGGAGCAACCTGATCACCAATGCGGTCAAGCCGGAGACGACGCCGGACATGTGGGTGCATTGGGTCAGCACGTATTTTGTCGATCCGGAGAACTGGGTCGGCCAAATGTACGACAGTCAGTTCCACGGTACGTGGAAGGCATCGTGCTACTACAAGAACGTGGATGTCGATGCGCTGCTGCGGCAGGCGCGTGCTACGCCTGGGCAGACGGATCGCGCGCCGCTGTATGAAAAGGCGATCCGGCAGATCATGGCGGACAGCCCGGACATCTGGATTTACAACTCGATGCAGTTGCAGGGCATCAACAACCGGGTAAAGGGTCGGCGTTTCTGCACCGTGGGGCAGGGGTGCGAAATGCGCTGGATCTCCATCTAGGGATGATCTTGCGGTTTGTCCTGCGCCGCTGCGCGCTGGCGGTACCGTCGCTGATCGGCCTTCTTGTCTTGACGTTCGTGCTGATCCGGGTGGTTCCGTCCGACCCGGCCGCCGCGATGGCGGGCGATGCGGCAACACCGGAACAGATCGCTCAGCTTCGTCACGAATACGGCTTGGACCGGCCGGTCTGGGAGCAGTTTTTTGTCTATGCCGGCAAAGCGGTTCGGCTGGATTTCGGTGAGAGTGCTTTCTCACATCGGCCGGTGGCGTTGGACATCGCCCAGCGCCTGCCGGCGACATTGGAACTGACCTTCGCGGCGATGGCAATTTCGATTTTCCTGGGTGTACCGCTAGGCGTTTTCGCTGCGCTGCGGCACAACCAGTGGCCGGATTTCGCGCTGCGCATGGTCTCGGTCCTCGGCGTTGCGGTGGCGGCGTTCTGGGTGGCGATTATGTTGCAATTGCTGTTTGCCATGGAGTTGGGGTGGCTGCCGCTGCGAGGCGAACTCTCGGTCTCGGTTCCGCCGCCGGTGCGGCTCAGCGGGTTCCTGTTGGTGGATAGTTTGTTGACCGGGCGGTTCGATGCGTTTGGCGATGGGCTGGCACATCTGGTGCTGCCGGCCGTTACTCTGGCGCTGGGCGGAATGGCCAGTATTGTGCGCTTCACCCGGGCGGGGGTGCTGGACACGCTGCAGCAGGATTTCGTGACGTATGAGCGGGCGATGGGTTACCGCCGGATGCGGCTGATCTGGCGCTACGTGCTGCGGAATTCCGTTACGGCGACGATCACTCAGATCGGGCTGCTGTTTGGTGGGCTGATCGCCGGCGGGGTGGTGGTGGAGGCGATCTACGACTGGCCCGGTATCGGCAGCTACACGGTGAACGCGATCCTGACCGGCGATCACCAGGTGATGCTGGCGGTCACGCTGCTGATCGGTGTGGTTTACGCAGTGGTGAATATTCTCACTGACCTGGTGCACGGCTTGGTCGATCCGCGGCTGATGGATCGGTCATGAACCCCATCCTGCGAAAATTGACGCGCGACATTCCGGCCATGATCGGGCTGGTGATCGTGGTCGTCGTCCTGGTGATCGCGATCATCGGACCGTGGATCGCACCGTATCCGGGCGACGCGGCGGCATCGCATTTGGCGCGACGGTTGAAGCCGCCGACAGGGCCGTTCCCATTTGGCACCGACAATCTCGGGCGTGACATCCTGTCGCGCGTGATCCTGGGGGCTCGGGGTGCACTGACGGTCGCCTTCACCGTCGTCGGCCTGTCGATGGCGATCGGCATCCCGCTGGGGTTGATCGCCGGATACCGCGGCGGGATCGTTTCGGAACTGATCATGCGGGTTACCGATGCCGTGCTGGCGATCCCGCAACTCGTTCTGGCCCTGGCGCTGGCGCAGTTGATGTCGCCGTCGCTGGAAAGCGCCATGCTGGCATTGTCCCTGACCTACTGGCCGTTCTTTACCCGGATCGTCTATGCGGAGGCAAGGCGGCTGGGCAATTCGTTGTTCGTCGATGCGCTCAGGGGAATTGGTGCCCGCCCGCTGCGCATCGTGTTCCTGCATATCCTGCCGAACGCGGCGTCCCCCATCATCGTTCGCGCAACGATTGGGCTTGGATTCACGATTTTGACCGCGGCGGTGCTGGGTTTCCTCGGCATGGGCGCCACGCCGCCGGCACCGGACTGGGGACTGACGATCGCACAAAGCCGGGTCTATCTGCCGGATGCGTGGTGGTATGCGTTGTACCCCGGCCTGGCGATCCTGCTGACCGTCATGGGCTTCAACCTGCTGGGTGACGGTTTGCGCGACCTGGTGGATCCCAGGCTGAGGCGCTCACGATGATTCCGGTGCTCAGCGTGCAGGGGTTGAAAGTTTCGTTTCGTACCGATGCCGGCATGGCCTCGGTGCTGGACGATGTCGGCCTGACCTTGGAACGGGGCCAGGTGCTGGGTGTCGTCGGCGAGTCCGGCTGCGGCAAATCCACGCTGATCCGAGCGATTATGGGCATCCTGCCGGGGGCGGCGAGGGTGAACGCCGGGCAGATCGTGTTCGAGGGTGAGAACCTGCTGGTCTTCACCGAACGGGAACTGAACCAGCAGATCAGAGGCAGCCGCATCGGCTTCATTCCGCAGGACCCGTTGCTGTCGTTGAATCCGGTGTTCAAGGTCGGCAGCCAGTTGCTGGAGATCATGCGTGACCACGCGCCGCCCGGGACCAGCCGGGCGGACCATATCCAGCGTCTGGTCAGCCTGCTGCGCCGCCTGCAAGTGCCGGGCCCCGACAACGCGCTGGAGCGTTATCCGCATCAGTTCTCCGGCGGCCAGCGCCAGCGGCTGTTGATCGCGGCGGCGCTCGCGTGTTCCCCCGGCCTGGTCATCGCGGATGAGCCGACCACCGCGCTGGACGTGACCACACAGCACGAAATCCTGCTGTTGCTCAGGGAATTGGTGGACGAACTGGATATTTCGCTGTTGTTCGTCACGCACGACCTCGGTGTGGTCGCCGCCCTGTGCGATACGGTCTGCGTCATCTATGCCGGACAGACGGTCGAATCGGGACCGGTGGAAGCGGTGCTGCGGGCGCCCTCACACCCGTATACACAGGCGCTGCTGGCCTGCCATCCGGAACGGTCGGTGTCCTTTACGGGTATTGGCGGGACGGTTCCATCGCCGTTGCGCATGCCGACGGGCTGCCGGTTCGCGCCGCGCTGCGGCTACACCGAACCGATCTGCGCGGTGGCCCTGCCGATTGCGACACGGCGTAAATCGGGCGCCGACGTTCGGTGTGTCCATTCGGGATGAGCAACCCGATCCTCGAACTGCGAAACGTTTCGGTGCTGCTGGGCGGTTCGCGCGGCTGGCTGCGCAAGCGGGCGCTTCCGGTAACAGCGGTTGACGGCGTCAATCTGTCGATCACGACCGGAGAGGTTCTTGCCCTGGTCGGCGAATCGGGTTCCGGCAAGACGACGCTGGGTCGGACTGTACTGGGTCTGCAACGAGAATCCAGCGGTGATATCCTGCTGGATGGTCGTATGGTCGGGGGCGTGGCTTCGGATCGGGCGCGTAAGATACGCTCCGACATCCAGTACGTGCACCAGGATGCGGCCGCTGCCCTGGATCCCTGGTGGAGCGTCGGCGCCACATTGCGGGAAAGCCTGCTGATCCATGGCGTCCGTCCGGCGAAAGAACGTGCCGAGAGGGTGGATGCGATGCTGGTGTCGGTCGGGCTGGAACCCGATGCCGGGCGGCGCTACCCGCACGAGTTCTCCGGTGGTCAGCTTCGCCGCGTCGCGTTGGCGCGGATCCTGCTGCTGCGTCCCCGGTTGCTGATCCTGGATGAGCCGACGTCGGGGCTGGATATGTCGGTTCAGGCAACGGTGTTGAACCTGCTGTCGGACCTGCGGCGGGCGCTGGGGCTGACCTATCTGTTCATCTCGCACGACCTTTCGGTTGTCGAACGACTGTCGGATCGGGTTGCGATCATGTATCGCGGCCAGATCGTCGAGTGCGCCCCGACCGCGGAAGTATTTGCTCGCCCGTCGCACCCGTATACCCAGTCGCTGCTCGCGGCGGCGCCCCGGCTGGACCGGCGGCTGCAGGCCAGGCCGGCACGCGCCGCGGAGGATGCAGCGGCAAAGGATACTCCGAACGCCGGGATCTGCGCCGCACGTGCTGGTTTGAGCCACGCCTAGAGCATTTTTAGGCTGACTGGAAACAGTCAGCATGCTCTAGACC
>JAQGHW010000947.1 GCA_028291505.1 Rhodopila sp.
GCTGTGGCGCAACACGTGCACGCGTTCGTTACGCATACGATGGATCTAGCCAGTACACGCACGACGGAGGAGGACTTGGCGGCATTCTTTTACGGTCGTGAGGACATCATCCCGGAGATGTTCCACCGCCTTCTCAAGACGCTCTATGGCGCGAAGCACGATGAACACGACCTTCGTCACTTCATCTACTACGTCGATCGGCACATCGAACTTGATGGCGACAGCCATGGCCCCAAGGGGAAAGAGTTGCTGGAAGATCTGCTGAGGAACTCACGGGACAAGGCCAAGCGAATCATGCTTGCCGCGTGCAGCAGCCTCGAGGCGCGGATCGCCCTTTGGAACGGTACAGTGAGCAAGCTTCGCGACGGCCGCAACGTGAGATCGGCGGTCCAAGCGTAGCCCGAATATCTCAGCGGTTGGTAACGCCCTGCTTTGGCCTGCGAGCGGAGGGGGAGCTGATGCCAGCATCTCCCTCCGACCACATAGGATATCCTTGCGCGTGCAACGGGATCCGCGAAGAGGTCGCGCAACTGGTTGCGGGTTTTTGAAGGCGGTCATATTTGTGTATAAGCAGCCCGTTCCTGTGTTTTCCGCCGGCGCTGGCGATCGGGTAGGGTCCGGTTTTCTGGAATGCCCGAATGGCTCGGAACCAACGTTGGCAGGCGATTCCAACGCAATTGGAGCTCGCGGAGACCGCTTCGCCTCGCCCGCATCGGCCAGGCGGCGTCGGCCGAGGCGTTCGCGCAGGCTCTCGGTGCGGCTGGCGTGCACGCGGACACACCGGCGACACGGTGCTGTGCGATGGTGATGCCGGGCTATGGCGGCTGCAGCGCGAGACGCTGCCGGCGGCCACGCTGGTGCTGGACTGTTCGATACAAATGTCTTTGATATTTGCTGGCCGAGGCCCGTCAGTCGCATCGACCGGTACGATACCGATCCCTAGGCGGCAGATCGGTTGCTCCGATCATGGCCTTCGAAATTCCCCGTTAGCCATTGGATACCAGGCTGCCGCATACAGCGGCCGGCGAGCTATCGCGTTGCCGCAGCATCGGGTATCGAGCGGAACGAGCGGCCAACGACATGAGATTCGACCGAGGAGATTTCACCACGCGCGTGATGCGCTTCTTGTCTTGGCAACGGGCACACGAAGACCGTTCCCCCTTCTGGTTCAGATAGATGCAGACTCGGTATAATGTTGCGCATTCAACAGCAAACCATCGGCACAACGTCAAGAAAGTGATTTACCATAGCGATGAGGTGCTAATGATTTATCCGTCCACGTCTCGGTCAAAGGCAGGGTGCCGATGGGCACGATGACCGATATCGCAATCATTGGAGCGGGACCCTATGGGCTTTCGCTTGGCGCCCATCTCTCCGCCGCAGGGCTGAGCGTTCGTGTCTTCGGTCAACCCATGCACACTTGGCGCACCAGCATGCCGGAGGGCATGGTGTTGAAATCCGAAGGCTTCGCGTCGAACCTTTGGCATCCGGATGGAGCCCTCACCCTGAAGGACTACTGTGCGGACCATGGCCTTCCGTATAAGGACTCCGGGCTTCCTATTCCGTTGCAGACCTTCTCCGATTACGGCGTTGCATTCCAAAAGCGCTTTGTCCCAATGCTGGATGAGCGTTGGGTGACAGGACTGGACCGTGAAAGCAACGCATTCCTGCTTCGGCTCGACGATGACGAAATAGTCACGGCTCAGCGCGTCGTTATCGCTGCCGGCATCAGAAGCTTCCATTACACACCCGCGGAACTCGCGGCGCTGGCGGGCCCACTGTGTTCGCACAGTATCGAACACCATCGTCTGGAGCGTTTCTCGGGCAAGCGGGTCCTGGTCGTCGGCGGCGGCGCTTCCGGTGTCGAACTTGCCGCCCTGATGAGCAAGAAGGGCGCGCAGGTGACCGTCGCGGCGCGCAGAGGCCGCATTCCCTATTGTCAGCCGCCGCGGCCGCGCAGCCTGTTGGAAAGAATCCAGGCCCCGGAAACCGGCCTGGGTACCGGCTGGCGATCGGTTGCCTGCGTCGCGGCCCCGATGCTCTTCTACCAGATGCCCCGCGATTTTCGCCATCTCGTCGTACGCAAACATCTGGGACCTGCCCCCGGCTGGGTATCTCGCGAAGAGGTGGAGCAGAACGTGAATGTCCTGCTCGGAGCAAAAGTCGATCGCGCCTGCGTCCGTGGCGCCGTCGCATCCGTCACTTTCCGGACCAGTGACGGAACCGAAAAGGTGATCGACGCGGAACATGTCATTTCGGCGACTGGCTTTAGGGTAGATATGCAGCGACTGAACTTCATCAACCCTCGGATCATGGACAGGCTGGCCCTGGCTGACCAGACACCGCTTCTGTCTCCCCACTTCGAAACCTCTGTGCCTGGATTGTTCATGGTCGGGATTACGGCGGCGAACAATTTTGGACCGCTTCTTCGGTTCGCCTACGGCGCTGGCTTCACCTCCGACCGTCTGTCCCGCTTCCTTCATCAGACCACCGTTCGGCATTCCGTGGCGGTGAAGCGGAATCTGACCGCGGCCTGACTGTAGCATCGTCGGCATTCGCCATCCGGAACTTGAACTCTGCTCGCTTCGGAGGAAATTCGCCAAGCCACAGTCGAACGACCATCGCGCATAGTCCGCGATCAGGATCACAAGCATCCCATTGCAATGGCAGATCGCCTCCCATCCCGGGTCCGCAACTGCAAGTATGCGAATCAGCAGCATGATCTTGGCGTGGAACGGGTCTTATCCAACAACCCACTGGTAAACAAAAGTATGGACAAGCGGTCAGCTCCCTTAAAACTCACCTCCCGCTTCGAGCCGCAGTCCCCGATGGCTGATGCTGTCCGGTCCTTCACGCCCATGCCTGCGGCGCATCGTAATCCAGATCGTGATTTGCATATCCTGCTGGCGACGACTGGCCATTTGCCTTCTACGGCTCGCTTGGCGATGGAGCTGCACGACGCGGGGGCTCGAGTCAGCCTGATTGCGCCGCCCAATCATCCGGCCAGGGTATTGGATATCATCTCGCATCGAGTGCTCTACAGCGCGCTTTCGCCGAAGGGCAGCTTGGAAGCCGCGTTGCAGTGGTTGCGGCCCGACCTGGTGATCCCGTGCGACGAGCGGACCGTGCGCGACCTTCACCAGATCTGTCTGCGAACACCGCACCGCGACGTGCGGCGGTTGATCGAAAGATCGGTCGGACCCACGGAAATCTTCTCTATCGTCACTTCCCGTGACGCGTTACTGGAACTTGCACGCCGGGCGGGAGTGCGCCTCCCAGCCTCTATGCCACTTCCAGACGCCGGGGCGCTCGATCGATGGATCGCCGACCACCCGGGGCGCTTCGTCATGAAGGCGGATGGCAGCTGGGCGGGTTTCGGCGTGCGCATCATATCGGACGCCGGCACCGCAAGAGACGCTTTCGTGCAGATGACCCGACCCATCACCGGAGCTCTGGCGCTGCGGGAAATGGTCCTGGAGGGGGACAGCTTCGGCATTCGGTCCTGGCTTCGTCGTGAGAGGTCGGCAATGTCGGTGCAAAGCTATATTGACGGATGGCCGGCCAATATCGGCGTCGCATGCTGGCAGGGCGAGCTGCTGGCAGCAATTTGTGCCGAGTCAGTGGCGACCGAGTCCGCGACCGGGCCGTCCACCGTGGTACGGATTATCAACAATGGCGAAATGGTCGATACTGCCCGTCGGGTCGTGAAGGCCCTGGGGCTGTCCGGTCTGATCGGCTTCGACTTCATGATAGAAGCCGCGTCCGGGGCTGCCTTTTTGATAGAGATGAACCCCCGCAACACGCCGATCTGCGCCGTACGGTTAGGCCCGGGACGCGATCTGGCCGAGGCCCTTGTTGCCCGCTTGGCATGCAGGCCGCCGCGCGAACGGCCATCTAGGACGGAGCGCGATATTGTCGTGTTCTTCCCGGATATGTGGCGCCAGAACCCATCTAATCCCGACCTGCAGAATGGCTACCATGACGTCCCGTGGGAACAGCCGGCGCTGGTGCGGTTTCTGGTTAAGCCTGAATTACGCGACCGTTACTGGGTCATGCGCATGTTGCGCCGCCTCTGGTTGAAGATCGGAGGTGGAAGGCTTTCGGCCGAGGTAACCCGGAACACGGTTGGCCGCGGTAGCACGATGACGGCTCCATCCGGATGAGGCTCGGCAACCGCCTCGAAGATCGGATCCTAATCGTAGTCGCCCTCGAGGCTGGCGTGGAGTTTATCCCAGAGAACGGCGGTGGGGGGTGCTGATGTGGTTGCGGTAGGTTCGGGACGGCGTGGTTCATTTTTAGCCATTTTTGGGTAACAGATGGCCGCGCGGAAGCGGCCGGCCGTTGAGGGTCGGACTGGATCGGCGTGACCCCCGTTCCAACCAATCGCAGCATCCATTCCATCCGCGAATCCCCAGCCGGCAACATACCCGACCGGTCGTATCGTGTTGATCATAATCCCCCCAATCTCTGGACAGTCCCAGTTGAACCACGATAAGGCCCTGATATCTTTCGTTGGATTTCGTTCGGGGTAGGGTCCCGATCGGCGCCGATTGAGACCCCGGCCGAACACCAATTCTTCAGGCCAGTTCAATGTTCTAGCCGGTATCCTGGATGGGGTCCCACTTGGACGCCGATCCACAGCCAGACACGCGCCAATGGCAATTCTTGCCGGGGGTCTCATATTGCCCACCATGAAATTGTGTGTGAATGGAACGCTTTCCGACACGACCGGGTTCATTGACAGGCTCATCTGGCGAAGAGCTCTTGATTAGGACCTTGTGTACGGCCTCCGCGAGGCGCAGGGCCGGCGTGCGGCTCTGGCCCGGTGGCGGGCGCCGCGCTCGAAGGCCGCAACGGACGCGCCGGTGCTCACCGATCAATTCCAGCAGCAGCCGGCTTTCG
>JAQGHW010000974.1 GCA_028291505.1 Rhodopila sp.
ATCGCACGGAACGACACAGTCGGATCGACGACTGGTTGGGGCATCTGCCGGCGGAGGGGATCCGGCAGATGTGCGCGGGGGAGCGGTTCTGCATGTTTGCACGCGAGCTAGTGGTCCGATCCCAACGCTTGGCTCCCAAGCGTTGGGTGAATCGGCCCACCAAATCAAAGGCTAGTGGATAAATATGACGGTTCTTTCCGTCAGATTTTATTCACTAGGGTCGCGAATTCTGAGGTTCGCCACTATGGCGGACTTCAGATTCGGGACACTAGCGCCACTACAACCTGCAGACAAACGCCGCATACCCCGGTTGGATAGCGCGGCCGCCTTTGGCATGCTGTGCCGATGCGGCTGACCCATCCTTCCATCCGGCCCGTCGGCCGGGCGATCTCGTTCCGCTTCAACGACCAGCGGATCGAAGCACTAACCGGTGAGACCGTCGCCGCCGCACTCTCGGCCGCCGGCATCACCACATTCCGTCACACCCCATCGGGCGCACCGCGCGGCCTGTTCTGCGGCATGGGCGCCTGTTTCGATTGCGTCGTCACCGTCAACGGCCGGATCGGCCAACGCGCCTGTCTCACCCCGGCAGCCGAAGGGCTCGACGTATCCAGCACCTTCCCCGACGCTCTTACACCCGACAACGCCCCCGTCGCCGAAGAGCAAGACTGCGACATCCTGATCGTCGGCGCCGGTGTCGCCGGCCTGTCAGCCGGAATCGCAGCCGCCGAAGCCGGTGCATCCGTCATAATCCTCGATGAGCGGCACGCACAAGGCGGCCAGTTCGCCAAGCCGCTGGCACCAAGCCACGCCGACGCGACCCCGGATGCGCAGTTCCGCCTGGGCACCGACCTGCGGGAAAACGCCCGCCGGGCAGGGGTGCGATTAGAATCCGACGCCATGGTCTGGGGCGCCTTTGCACCAAGCGAGATCGCGGCCCTCGTCCGCGGCCAGTCGATCACATACCACCCACGCCGCCTGATCCTGGCCACCGGAGCGCATGAGGCACCCGTCCCAATCCCCGGCTGGACCCTGCCCGGCGTCATGACCACCGGCGGCTTGCAGACCCTGGTGCGAACCCAGCGCGTCACCCCGGGAAGCCGCGTGCTGATCGCCGGCAACGGACCGCTGAACCTCCAACTGGCCTGCGAACTCCTGGCCAGCGGAGTGACCCCCGTCGCGGTACTCGAAGCCGCACCCCAACCCGGCCCGCGCGCATGGCGGGACCTCACGCGGATGGCGCTGTCCGCCCCGGACCTCGTTCGCGACGGCTGGCGCATGCTGCATCGCCTGCGGCGCGCCAAGGTCCCCATGCTGTGGGACACCATGCCCGATCGCCTGGAAGGCAACGATCGAGTGAAAACCGCCACCGCCGGATCATACCATTTTGACGTCGATATCGTCGCCCTCAACATGGGCTTCCAGCCCGAAGTAAATCTCGCCCGCGCCCTCGGCATTCCGCACCGCTTCGTCGATCGCGGCGCCGGCTACCTCGCCACCGAAACCGACGCCGAGGGCCGCACCGCCATCCAGGGCGTCTTCGCGATAGGTGACGGTGCGGCACTGGCCGGTGCCAGGGTCGCCCGATCCCGAGGCCGCCTCGCAGGCCTCGCCGCCGCTCGGGAAATCGGCTTGGCCGCGCGCGCGGACCACGCCGCCCAGACCGCCCTGGCCCGCGCCGAGGCATTCCAGCAAGCGCTGTGGCACCTGTACGCCGCACCGCCGATCACGGTTGCCAACGAAACCATCGTCTGCCGCTGCGAGGAAATCACCGCTGCGCGACTACGTAACGAAATCGCATCCGGCCTGACCTCCCTGCCGGCGTTGAAGAAGGCCACCCGAGCGGGAATGGGACGCTGTCAGGGACGGTACTGTGCAGCAACGATAGCGGGCATGTGCCCGTCCGCCCCCGAACCGGAGGCCTTCGCCGCGCCCCGCGCCCCGCTGCGCCCCGTGCCCGCCGCGCCGCTGATGCGTGAGGCACCGGAATTCATCGCGCCCCTGCTGCCGGATCCCCCGCCACCCGTCCGCCTGCACCCGATCCCATCTCTGCCGATCGAGGCACGGCACGCCGCGGTGGTGGTGATCGGCGCCGGTGTAGCGGGACTATCAACCGCCTACTACCTCGCCAAAGCCGGCGCCGACGTCCTGCTGATCGACCGCGATGAAGCCGCGATGGCCGCCAGCACCGCCAACGCCGGCAGCCTGCATGTCCAGCTATTGTCCTACGACTTCAACGACGACACCCCCACGGACGGCGGACCCGCCGCCCACACCCTGCCGCTCGGTCCCCGCAGCATCGCCCTGTGGAAACAAATCGCCGCCGCATCTAACGAAGACCTGGGCATCCGCACCGAAGGCGGCCTGATGCTCGCCGAGGACGCCGCCGGCATGGCATGGCTACGCCGCAAATCCGCC
Organism: Rhodopila sp.; assembly: GCA_028291505.1. Taxonomy (GTDB): domain Bacteria; phylum Pseudomonadota; class Alphaproteobacteria; order Acetobacterales; family Acetobacteraceae; genus Rhodopila. The sequence continues at coordinate 2,419 of JAQGHW010000974.1, forward strand.
ATGGAGCGCCGTTGTGGTATCGAATCTCATGTCCTGGGTAGAAACGAACTCCGCGACCTCGCCCCCGCCCTGTCCGACCGCATGCTGGGCGCCGATTTCGTCCCGGCCGAGGGCTACGGCGATCCGCTGCGCGGCATGATGACCTTGCTGCGGCAGGCCCGGGCCCACGGCGCCCGCCTGCTGCGCGGCG
>JAQGHW010000976.1 GCA_028291505.1 Rhodopila sp.
CCGCGTGGGATGAACTGGCGGATCGCCATGACGTTGTACGTGCGCTGCATGGCAAAACTGGGGAAGATCGTCAGGATCTGCTGTCGCACCTTGTCGCCATGCTCATCCTCGGCCTCCAGCATGCGCGGATCCGACAGCTGCAGGCCGTCATCCACCGACCGCATCCCATCGTAAGCGCTGTCCGTTTCCTGCGTCGGAGCCAACGTGGTGGAGACAGAGCACCCGCCCGTCTCGCTGACGCTGACTCCGCCGCCCTGGCTCAGCCGGTTGATCCGGAACGTCGCGAAAAACACATGCAGCAGACTGGCATGGTAGGTATCCCGAACGTTCTCGGCATACAGCTTCCAATTGTTCGGCAGGACTTCGGTGAACCGCCCGATCACCTGCAGTTTGCGGCTGGCGTTCAGCCGCAGGGCAGCACCCACATCGGGGCCAATGAAAGTTTCCAGGTCGGGCGTCGCGTCGGAGAACGTGCCGAACACCAGGCCGCTGATCGTTTCGATACGCAGTTTCCGGGTGGCATGGTCGTCTGCGCGGAACGTGTCGGGCATGCCACCCTTGCCGTTGACGCCTTTGCCGAACGCGATCGACTTCAGGTTGCCGCTCAGGTCGTATCGCCACGCGTGGTACACGCAGGTGAAGTCCTTGGCGTTGCCGGCGTTGTCCAGGCAGATCAGCACCCCTCGATGCAGGCATCGGTTCTCGAACGCGGCGATGTCCCCGGTTTCGGTTCGCACGACGACGACAGGCATCCGGCCGACGAAGGTGGTGCGCCAGGCGCCGGCATTCGGGATGTCGGTCTCAAGGCAAAGATAGTTCCAGACCGGGCCTTCGAACACAAAACGCTGCTCGCGCTCCAGTACAGAGGGGTCCTGGTAAACGTGGAACGGCACCCGGGTAAGGCCACTCGGCGACAGACCGCCGATGGACACCTGATCCATGCGAACCTCCGGTTGTTTGGGGGGAGGCTCGCCGATAGCGCAGGTGCTGTCAAACACCCCCCGGGGTCACAGAGGCGCGGCCCCAAGGGCCGGCGTCGCTAATCAACCGCCAGATGCACCACGGTCTGTTTCGTTTCCGACGAAATCATTTCGGCCACCAGCCGGCGATGGCAGGTGTTATGGTCGCGCTCGAAGCACAGCAGGCACGCATGACGTTCCTGAGCCAGTTGTTTGGCCTGTGCGAGCTCGGCCTGGGACCGGTCGGACGTCATGTGCTCACGGAAGATGATTTCCATGCGTTCGGGATGGCCCGCGCGCACCGCGTCGCGCCCGGGCTTGGGCGTGCCAAGCGCCTGGAGGTGGACGTAGGCGATGCCCGCCTCGTCCAGCGCGGCGGCAAGCTGGCGTTTGGAGAAGCCCGGCTTGCGGGATTGAGGCACCGCGCGGACGTCGATCAACAGCCCGACATTGGCATCGCGCAGCGTCGCCACCACCGTGTCGATCGTAGTGCCCTCATAGCCGATCGTGGCAAGATCAGGCATCGCTTCACCCGTGCGCCAGCCAGTCCTCGATAAGGCGGCGGGCGATGCTGTCGACCCTCGGCAGGGCGAAGCCATGCTGGTCGCAGTTGCGCATTTCCTCGCGGGAGAACCAGCGCGCGTCCTTCAGTTCCTCGGGGTCGATGGTGATCTCTTCGGTCAGGCCCTCGGCATAGAACCCCAGCATGATGTTGCCGGGAAACGGCCATGGCTGGCTGGAGTGGTAGTGGACATCGCCGACCCGGATGCCGGATTCTTCCAGCACTTCGCGTCGAACGGCTTCTTCCAGGGTTTCTCCCGGCTCAACGAACCCGGCGAGCGTGGAATACATCGTTGCTCGCGGGAAACGGGTGGAATGACCGAGCAAAGCTTTGTCGCCGCGATGGACCAGCATGATGACGGCAGGATCGGTGCGCGGGAAATGCTGCGTGTTGCAGACGGTGCACAGCATCATGTGACCGGAACTCTTCACCTCGCAAGGATTGCCGCACAGGCTGCAGAACTTGTTGCGCTGGCGCCAGTGCATCAGGCCGCGGGCGTGCGCGAGCACAGACGCCTCGGGCCGAGGAACACCCCAGCCCACGGATCTCAGGTCGACAAAGCTGCCAAGCGATTCCGGCAGCAGCGGCACCGGGTCGTCGGTGGCGGAAATGTCGATGGCGAAGACGGCGCGGTCTTCCAGCATGCCCAGGAACGCCCAGGCGCCCTCGTGTTCCATCCGCAGGGTGTGGGCCATCTGGCCAGAGATGTAGACGGCCTCGGGGTTGCCGTCGCCGGTGCCTCGGACCAGGTTCTTGGTGCGCCAGACCGGGACGAACAGCGTGTCCGGGTCGGCCAGCTTTGCGGCGATCCAGTCCGGTTCCTCCCGCCGCGTCGCGATGCGGTCGAGCGGGGAGGAAGAGTAGACGTTGGGACGGCTGGCCAGGATCAGGGTCACGGGCGGGGTTCCGGATTGTTGGGGCGTTGCAATGTGGCGGGGACCGCCCCGCTGCCGTTCGATCCGCAGCATTTAATGGGATTGCCGTGACGGGGGCAACCGCGGCCATGGTTTGATGACCGCGGCGAAGCGGCTTATCATTGCGGACAGAGGAAGCATTTGAAGGAAACGCCATGACTCCGCCCGATCGCCTGCGTGCCCTGTTGGCCGAACCCGGTTTTATCGTGATGCCGGCCGTGTGGGACGGGCTGTCCGCAAAACTCGCGGCAGCGGCCGGGTTCAAGACGGCGTTCATGTCCGGGTCCTGCGTCGCGGCAAGCCGGTTGGGCGGCCCCGACCTCGACCTGATCTCCTTCGGGGAAATGTTCGATTCGTTCAACATGGTGCATGGCGCGGCGCCGGGCACCCTGGTGCTGGCGGATGGCGACCATGGATATGGCAACGCGATGACCGTGCAGCGCACGGTTCGGGCCTATGGCAGGGCAGGGGCCGCGGCGATCCTGATCGAGGACAAGATCACCCCGCGTGCGCTGACCGCGGCAGGCAAGCCCTGTCTGCCGCGCGACGAGGCCAGGATGAAGATCCGCGCGGCGGTGGAAGCGGCCAAGGACTCAGGAATTCTGATTCTTGCCCGCACCGATTGCCGGCCCACCCAGGGCATCGAAGAGGCCGTGGCTCGGATCGAGATGTACGTGGAGGAGGGCGCGGATATCCTGTTCCTCGACTCCCCCTCCGACGATACGGAGATCAAGCGCGCGGTCGCGGCGGCGGCAGGACGTCCGTCGTTCGCCGTGCTGTCCCCCGGGGCGCCGCGGGCCACCCCCTCGCAAAGCCAGGCGGCGGCGCTGGGGTTCAAGATCGGGACCCATCCTACGGGGATGCTGTCGCCGGCCGCTGCTGGCATGAAGGCCGGACTGGCGGCGCTGGTCGCCGGTGAGGCAGGGGCCGCCAGTGCGATGCCACCCGCCGAACTGCGGACCACCCTGGGCTATCCGGATTACGACGCGCGGGCCAAGCCGTTTATTCTTCCCGGGTGACGGCGGCGGCAATCGGACCGCATCCGATGCGAGCCTGGGGCAGATGGACACGCGGGCGCGGTGTGAGTAAGCCACCCCGTACCGGCTCGTGAGGTACATGTATGCACCAGGTAGGCGCGTTCGAGGCGAAGAACAAACTTGGGCACCTGCTCGACCTGGTTGAGCCGACCTGGTTGAGCCCACCTGGTTGAGCCCACCTGGTTGAGCAATGTGAAGAAATCATGATCACTCGTCCCGGGAAAGAAATCGCTCGACTGGTGCCTGCACGCGCGGTGCTCAGCCGGGAGGAAACCCAAGCCGCCACCGCCCCCATCCGCGCCCGGGGCGAACAGCAGAACTTGGGTCGTTTCGATTGGAAGGACTGGAAGGTGTATCGGCACGAAGGCCGTCCGTGAGTCTGGTTCTGGTTGTCGTCCCAGACGGCCAGACCATTGCCTTCTGCACCAAAGGCCAAAGACGCGCATGAGATGATTCCTGATACGGAACCACTCCGACGATGAACCGATCTGTCGTCACCGCTTCCGCCGTGGCGACAGCCACACCCCGGCACCTGAGATTTGTCGATTCGAGGTCCAATTGCCCGACCGCAACACCGCACGACACGCTTGCAGCGAAGCCACGTCGTGTCATCAGACCGTGACTTTCCACCCGCGTACCAGCCGCTATCTCAGGGCACCGAAAAACAACCGCGAGAGCCACAGCATGACCACACGCCTTCGCCGTGACGACAGTGGGTTCACCCTGCTGGAGCTTCTGGTCGTCATTGCCATCCTCGGCCTGCTGATTGGCCTCGTCGCCCCCGCCGCGTTACGTCAGCTTGGCAACGCACGGGTGTCGGTCGCGAAGCAGTCGATCGAACGCATCGCCTCCGTGCTGGACATGTACAAGCTGGATGTCGGCGGCTACCCGACGACAGAGCAGGGGATACATGCCCTTGTGGAGCAACCGACCGGCGTGACGACATGGAACGGACCGTACGTGAAAGGCGGCGTTCCGGTTGATCCGTGGAACCGCCCCTACGTCTATCGGGAACCGTCAACCCGGGCCGGGCGCGACTTCGATCTATGCTCGGCAGGACCATCCGGTACGGGCAGCGGTGAAGAAATCTGCAACCAATAAACACGTAACGAAACCGTCACGCATGATGGTCGGCCGAACACGCTCTAACCTATTGTTGCAGTTGCAACTGACGTCTCAGCCGGCTGGTTGGGTCCGACTGGCCGGACGGGCGAAGGTTGTTGAGCATGTTCGGCACCGCCGCGGCATTGATCAGCTGGTCACGCAGATCGTCGGTCAGCGCTCGGGCATCCCGCTGATCGTGCATGACATGCGGCGTGATCAGAATAAGCAGCTCCGTCCTCAGCCGTGAGTTGTTCTGGTTGCCCGCCAACAACCCCAGGATCGGCACATCCTTCAACCACGGAATGCCCTGGTTGCCCAGCGACGTCGTATCCGTGATCAGGCCCGCCAGTCCGATGGTCTGCCCGTCCTGAACGACGACGCGTGAATTCACGTTACGCTCATTGAACGTCGGCGAGTTGATCCCCGGGGTCGTTATGCCCGTGGCGACGCTGCTGACGTCCTGCATCACGTCCAATGTCACCAGGCCGCCGCTGTTGACCCGCGGCGTAACCTCCATGATCACGCCCGTCTGCTGATAGTTGATCGAGCTCACAACCGGGGCGTTGGTCGTGATCGTGCTCTGCGAGGTCTGGCTGAGATATGGCACCACGCTGCCGACCTGCAGCCGGGCCGGTTGGTTGTCCAGCACCAGAAGCTCCGGCGACGAAAGCACATGAACCGTGGTGACCTGCTGCAATGCCTGGATCGCGAATGGCGCCCCGCCGTTACCGCTTCCGCCCAGGAAAAAGCCCGGAAAGCTAAGGTTCAAGGTGGCCGTCGTAGGACTGACGGGGGTCGTCGCCGTCGTCCCGGTGTTCAGGATACCGTTGATACCGCCTGACTTGAAGAAAAACTGAGTGCCATACTGCAAGGCGTCGTTCAAGGTGACCTCGGCGATCACCGCATCGATCCGCACCTGCAGCGGAAGAATGTCGATCTTCCGCAGCATGGCCTCCATCGTACCCAGTTCCTGCTGGGTGCCGTACACCAGAACCGCATTGTTCTGATCGTCTGGAATGACGCGCAGGGTGGCTGTCGTCTGGTCGCTGCCACCCTGGTCGAGCCCACCCAGCAGTGGATTTGCGCCGGCGGACGCTTGCGGCCCGGCCGGCGCACCGCCGCCGGATGCCGAGGTGCCCGTTGACCCGCCGGACGAAGACATACCGCCTGACAGGCTGGACCGGCCAAGGGATCCGGCCGATCCGCTGCCTAGACTGCTACCGCCAGCGCCGCCACCGCCGCCACCGCTGCTGCCGCTCAGACCGCCGGATTGGCCGATCGACGACTGGCTGGTCCCCGATTGGCCAGTCGACGAACTTCTCTGTCCGCTCGGCTGAGCGGTTACGTTGTTTGGCGTGAATGCCTGCTGCAGCACATAAGCGACGTCCTCCGAATGGCTGTTCTGCAGGTAATAGACATGCCAGTTTCGTACAGTCGCACGCCGTGCACTTTCGATAAGACCGTAAACCCGCCGCGCTTCCTCGATGTACCGCTGCTGCGAGGAAACCACGAGAACCGCGTTGATCCGCGACAGCGGGATGACCCGCACAAGGCCGGCAAGCGCACCTCCGTTCTGGCCCTTGAACGCGTCCTGCAGCGCCGAGGCGAAATCCTTGACGTCCCCGCTCGTGACCGGGAGCAGCGCATACGACTGCCTCGCGAGGACGTCGACGTCGAAAGCCCTTATCAGCCCGATCAGACCCTCCCGCGCAGCGGGCTCCCCGGCAATGAGCAAAGCGTTCCGACCTGGATCAGCGGCAATTTTGCCACCTTCGCCGACGTAGGGCTGCATGACCTTGGCGAGATCCTCGGCCGACGCGTATCGCAGTGGAACAACCACCGCCCCCGCCGTGCCCGTGTCGCTGGCCGCCGTGGCGGTCGCCTGTGAAGCCGGAACCACACGATACAGGGTACCGTTCATCACCAGCGCCGCGCCGGTTTGTGCCAGGAGCGATTCGAGCGTGGGCAGCAGTTCGGATCGGTTCAACGGCCGCACGGTGTGCAAGGTCGCGGTGCCATGCACCGCCGGGTCGATCGTGTAGTTAACCTTCAGGATCGACCCGAGAATCTGCGCGACCACCTCCCGGATGTCGGTATCCGAGAGATCCAGATTTATGTCGCCGGGTCCCGGCTCGACCGCCCGGCTTTGCGATACCGGTTCGCCGTTGCGGCCGTAGGTGATCTGCGCCGGCGGCAAGGCGTCAGGCGAGCCGACCGCGCCATTGATGCGCGGCGGCGCGGCGATGGTTCCGCTCGGCAGCGGCGACAAGTCAGGTATCGCCGGTGGTGACGGATGGTTGCAGCCGGAAACCTGGATGAGGCCAAGCAGCAACGCCAACGTCCGGCGGCGGCGCTGTTTGCGAACCGTCAACTCTCGCATTGTTCCGCTACACTCCGCGCCGTCCTGAGATGGCAACACTGATGAACCCGGGCGCGAATCTGATGCGACGCAATCTCTTGTGATCGCGCGCCGCACCCACACAAGTGAATGTTACTCCTGGCAAAGATAGACGTCCAGATCAGCCTGTTCGACCATATACTAGGTGGAATGGAACCCTACTGGCCGGAATGGCGTCGCGAGTAAACAGGGATCTCGTGTCGTTGGAAACCTGTCTACGCCTTGGAAGACGGACGGGCCCGATCGCATCGCATTCATGGTTCGCCGGCCTGCGCCCACTACAACAGGAAAGGCCCGTGGCGCTGCGATGCTCGCCACGGGCCATTGTCACCTAATCTTAATCGTGATGCTTGCCATCCTTGTCATCGTTTGAAGCGGAACGCTTGCTGCCATCGTCATAATCGATCGAGGACGGCAGATACACGGCAATGCATCCCTTGGTCTTGCACGGGCTTGTCGGGTCGGATGCACCGGCCGCCTGGACCCCGATCGGAACAAAAACATGATGCGACTTCTTGTCGGCGGCAACCGAATGAGCAGACGTCGATGTGAAGACACTGCCGTCGAACTGATTGCTACCCGCGTCGATTGTTCCCAGGACCGGCGTCGTTACGCCCGCGGTATTCTTGTCGCTGCGGGCACCAAGATAGTAGTGATTTGTTGCCGGATCATACCAGACCTCATCCGATCCACCGACCTGCGGGATGGTGGCCACGACAGTTCCGGTTTTCACATTCATGACCACCGACTGCGTCAGGACGTTGGGGCTGGTCCCGAACGAGACGCTGCAGCCAAGAAGCGCCTCATCCTTCGGCCCCAAAGCCAGGCCCGCGGGTGTGCAATTCACTACAGGATAGGTGGCGACAACCGACGAACTGGATGGGTCGATCACCGATACGCCGCCTTCCGTAACATCGGACCCTATTTGCGGAACAGAAACGTAAAACATACCGGTTCTCGCCGACCACTGCGCCTGTTCAAGGCCGTTGGTCGCATCCGGTGTTCCGTTCGTCCCGTCGAACGCGATCTTCTTTATTATTTTATGCGTGTCAGTATTGATAAGGGTGAGGAACGGGGGGCTGTCCGCATTGTTCGCGACCGCGAGAATATGGTCCGCCGAGTCCCATGTCATCTCATCGCAACGGAACTTCCCGCCGGTGGAGACCGTGTCAATGATGCTGTGCGTAGCGAGATCGATGATCTTGACGGTGCTGTCGCCGTCGCCCGCCCAGACCTGCTTGTTCCCGACGACGATCACGCCGTCCGGTCCCGACAAGTTATTGTTCGCGACGCCGTTCACCAGCACGACGCCCTTGAACCCGCCGACGCGGGTGACAAACGTGTCATCGCGGGGGTCGAAGAAATCCACCGACGCATTCGTGCGGTCGGCTAAAACATATAAATTAATCTTTGGATCAACAAAGCTGATGTCGAAGGCGCCCAACCCCGCCCCGCCTACGTCGATGGTGTCGACAAGCACCATATGCTCATCGGCGCGAGCGAGGCCCGCATAGCTGGCAAAAGCCAGCGCCGGCAGCATCCATGCTGCGGCTCGTTTCATTTTGAACATCTCGGACTTCCCCAATTGTTGCAGTCAAGGAAGCAGCGCCTATCGCGCGCCGCAGCCACGGAAGCAGCGCCTGCCGCAACGTAGCCCAACCAAACCCAACCCGAATCAGCAAATAACGCAAGTAAAATTATCGATATTTAATCTGTCAGAAAATGTTTGAATCACAGAATTTATTCAACGCGCCAGGGAGAATATGAGCGCAACCCTCAAACGTCTGTTCTAAAGCGACCCAGATCTCGCAAGAAGTCTTTTTCTTGAGGCATAAATGCGGATTCTTGTTACAAACTGTCATCGGGCGCTGGAAATATTGGTCCGCCCCGCTGTCATGGAACCATCACGCTCATGCAGCAGAATCTTCACCCGCGGAACCGCGTTTTGAAAATCGGCATATGCAACGACCACAATCGAATATCGCGCGGAACCCTGCCCAATGGCACTGATGCTGATCCGAAACATCTGGTCCGCCGTCTGTTCCCCGCCATCAGCAACGTCGGCTACGCCCGCGGCATCGGTCAGTGCCGCGGCAACCACCGGATCACGCGTCGACATGTCCGGGTCGCCGTCGGTCAATACGGTAACATGCGGCGCCATGCGCGCGAACAGGTCAGGCGTCATTCCCAGCACATCGGCCAGTTCCTCGACATGGAGGAATGGCGATCCAGGCGGCCCATAGCCACGTCCCGCAGCCCGGTAATCGGCCGCTTTGGCTCCGCCCGGACGAGGGTTCGCACCCGAGGTTCGCCAGTCCAGGATAGCCGCGGCAATCCGGTCCGCCACCGGAGGCGACCCGCCAACCTGGATGACCAGCGCGCGCAGCAACGCGCCCGAAGCCGTGTTCAGATTAATCCGGTCGCTTTCGCCCTCAATCCGAACGAGAACAGGCGTCTGGCCAAGCCGCAACGTGTGCACCACGCCATCCGCGCGGTATGTCGGATCCCGCGCCGCCACCATATTGAACATCACCTCCGCCACCGCTCCATCGGCCGCGGACGCCAATACCGCCTCCTGCTTCAGGTTATCCGCAAGTCGCGTGTCCAATCGGCCAGCCGAGACGATCCGGATCCCCAGCAGCGCGAGGAAACCCACCGTCCACAGGACAATCAGCAGGGCAAATCCCGCCTGACTCCCCATCTGGCGCCCCGCCTGACGCACCGCCTGACGCCCTGCCTGACGATGATTCATGGCCGCGACAACAACGGCGCGACCACAAGGTCCGGCCATCGCGGCGCGGCGCTGCCGGCCAAGGTGACGCGAATCCGGATCAGCCCGGGAAGCTCCGGCTCATGCCATGCCGAAGCCCAGACGCCGGATCGTTGCCAGTACTCGAACCTGATGCGAGCAACCCCGCCGACCAGCTCGGTCTCGTTCGGCGGCGCCGCCGGACCCAGCGCTTGCCCATGGTGATACCGGCGCCACCGCAACACCAGGCGGCCGCGGGAAACCGCCAGACCGGCCTCGACCGGAACCGCCGTCGGGTCCGAACCCGGCAATCGGGATCGCGTCACGCCTGTCAGCGTATCCGCCGAACCGCTGATCGCGGGCAGCCCAGTCTCTTCGCCCGGATCCAGGTTCTCGATGATGGTCCGCAAGCTGCGGTCCACCGCTTCCAGGTCGGTTTTTCGATCCGACATGCCCGCATCCTGGCGCCACGCCATCAGGCCGAACCGCACCGTCTGGCTCAGGCCCCCCAGCAGCAAGCCGAACACCGCCAGTGCGACGACCATCTCCAACAGGGTGAAGCCGGCACCCATCCGCGCCTTCATCCGCCCACCTGCTCGGTGTCCAGCCGCACCTCCCGGCTCGTGCTGCCATCACCCCATCCTATCCAGACGGTGACCCGGTACAACACCACGGAGAAGGAGGTACTGGCGCGTGGGCCCGCCAGACCAACCGGTCGTAGCAACGCGCTGGCCACCGGGGCCACATGCAGGTGCCAGCGAAAGCCGCCGCCGTCATCGCCGCGCTGATCGACCGCAACCAGTTTGACGCCATGGCTGGCGGCCGCAAGGCGTGATCTCGCCCGCACAATGGCCTGATCGTACATCGACGCGGTCTGAGTCGCGTGCAGACCACTTCCAACCGCTTCGAACAACGCCACTGCCGCCATGCCGGCGATGATCAGCGCGATTATCACCTCCAGCAGCGTAAAGCCGTCGCCTTGCCTGATCCCGGTCCGCCTCATCCGGAGGCGAGATCGTTCAGGCTGAGCATCGCACTCATCAGCGACGCAACGATCCCCCCAACCGCGACACCCATCAGGATGGTTATCGCGGGCACCAGCAGCGAGGTCAGGCGCTGCGTCGCAAGCCTGGTCTTCTCCTCGTGGATATCCGCGGCCCGCAGCGCGATCGCGGCGAGCTGCGCGGTCTCCTCGCCCAGCCGAAGCAGATGTATCGTGCGCGGCGGAAACACGTTGGCTGCTTCCAGCTCCGGCGTCAGTGACCCGCCGCCACGAGCGGTCACACCCGCCCGCTCGACGGCCGCTCGCGCCGCCTGGTTACCCATCGCGTCACGCACGATCGCCAGCGCCGGGATCAGCGCGACGCCATTCAGCAACAGCGTGCCAAGCACCCGGGTGAACCGCGCCGCCAGTATCTCTTTCGTCAAATCGCCGATCACCGGCAGGCGCAGCACGATGCGATCCACCACCAGCCGGACCGGGGCCCGTCGCAACGCCGTCCGCGCGACCAGGGCCGCCGCCAGCATCGCCACCAGGATCAGCAGGCCATCCGCCTGGACCACGGCCCCGGCGACGACCAGAAACTGGGTGGAGGCCGGCAGTGCCACCCCGCTTTGTTCGAACATCGGCACGAACTGGGGCAGCACCTGGGTCAGCAGCAAGGTGACCGCACCGAGCATCGCGACCAGCAGGACCGCGGGATAGATCATCGCGGAGGTTACCGTGGCCGCCAGCGCCCGCTGCCGGTCCAGCAGGTCGGCGATGCGCGCCAGCGTCGGACCCAGATTGCCACCCGCCTCGCCCGCTCGGACCAGGCCGACATGCATCGTGGCGAAACTGCCCGGATACCGCGCCATGGCCGTCGACAGCGGGCTGCCGTCACGCACCGCATCGCGCAGCCCGGTGACCGTCGGCCGAACCCGCACGGGCGCGGTTTCCTGCATGTAGCGCAGCGCGCGGTCCAGATCCTGGCCCGCCGACAGCATGGTTGCCAGCTCCCGGATCAGGTCGGCCACGTCCTGCTTCCGCAGACCGCGCCGGCTGCCCAGGTCCAGATGGACCAGCCCGGCCCAGCGCGGCGCCTTGTCGGCCGGTTCGGCACGCACCGGCATGGAACCCTGCCGTTGCAACCGGGCGATCACCTCCGCCTGGGTATCGGCCTCCATCACCCCGGCCAGCCGCTCCCCCCCGGAACCGATCGCCGAATACCGGAACGTCGTCATGGATCGGCCCGAATGCTGCGGGTCAGCTCTTCGATCGCGGTCTCCCCGGCGAGGGCCGCGGCCAGCCCAGCGTCGAACATCACCTCCATCCCACCGGCCACGGCGGCACGCTCGATCGTGCTGTGGTCGGCTCGGGAGAAGACCAACCGTTCGATCTCCGGCCCCATCTCCAGGAATTCCGCGATCGCCGCTCGTCCGCGATAGCCGGTTTGCCGGCACGCCGGACAGCCGGCTGGATGAGACAGCATGATTGGTCTGGCGGTCGTTCGCCGATCCAGCTTGAACCGCTCGACCAATTCTGGCGGGGCGGGTTCGGTTCGCCGGCATTCGGGACACAACCGCCGCACCAGCCGCTGCGCCATGATGCCCCGCAGAACGGCCGTAAGTAGGTAGTCCTCGACACCCATGTCACGCAGCCGGGTCACCGCCGCCGCCGCGGAATTGGTATGCAGCGTCGACAGCACCAGGTGCCCGGTCAACGCCGCCTGCACAGCGATCTGCGCGGTTTCGCCATCGCGGATTTCACCGACCATGATCACGTCCGGGTCCTGCCGCAGGATCGACCGCAGCAGGCTGGCGAAGGTCAGGCCGATCTGCGATCGCACCTGGATCTGGTTGATGCCCTGAAGCTGATACTCGATCGGATCCTCGACCGTGATGATCTTGCGCGCCACGCCGTTCAGCGCCAGCAGCCCGGCATACAGCGTGGTGGTCTTGCCGCTGCCTGTCGGGCCGGTGACAAGCACGATGCCGTTCGGCAACTCCAGTGCGCTCCCCAGCTTCCGAATGACCGATGGAGACAGCCCGAGGCGGCCATAATCGAACGTCACAGCCGTCCGATCCAGGACACGCAGAACCACCGTCTCACCGTGCAGCGACGGGATCGTCGACACGCGGAAATCCACATCCTGCCCGCGCACCCCCATCTTGATGCGCCCGTCCTGCGGCATCCGCCGTTCGGCGATATCCAGCCGCGCCATGATCTTGATGCGCGACGTGATCGCCGCGGCCAGATGGCGAGGCGGCGCTTCGGCCTCATGCAACACACCATCGTACCGATACCGCACCCGCAAGCGATCCTCGAACGGCTCGATGTGGATATCCGACGCCTGAGTCTCCACCGCCCGGGTGATCAGCAGGTTCACCAGCCGGATCACCGGCGCCTCGCTGGCGAGATCCTTCAGCCGTTCGGCGTCCTCCTCCAGTGGGGCGTCGCTGTCCGGAGCCGCCTGGTCTGCCTCCGGATACAGCCGGTTCAGCGCGCTTTCCAGCTCGATCGGTACCGCGACCTCCAGCCGCACGCGCCGCCCAGTCGCCACCGCGACCGCGGCCAGTGTGAACGGGTCGAGCGGATCGGCTGACGCCAGGGTCACCGTGTCATCGTCGGCGGCGAGCGGCACCGCGCGGGCGTGGCGCAGAAACGCGCCGCGTAGCCGGTCAGGCAGCACTGGCTCCACCGTCGGGTACCGGTCGATCGAGGTGATCGGCACCGACAGCAGGCCGGCATAGGCCTCCGCGAGGCCGCGTTCGGACACCAGGCCAAGCTGGATAAGCACCGCATCCAACCGCTGGTCGGAATCCGCGGCAACTCGCCTGGCGCGATCCAGTGTCCTATGGTCGCAATGTCCTTGCCGCACCAATATCTCGGCAAGCGCCTCAAGCTTCTGATCGGTTACGGTGGTCCCCATTTTCAGGACGCTTTCCTTCTCTGCGCGCCCATTAGTTCTCCGATCATACCACGGGCAAGTGACAGGTCAGCGAGACACCAACTCAACGAAGCATGTCAATGGACCCGACGCCAGACCGACCGCTTTGCTCGCGGCTTTGCGATTGGCATTGACCGGGTCGGCAGGGACATCCAGAACCCCAAATGCGTCCGGCGGGAGGCTACGATGATCCGATGGTTGGTACCGTTTATCGTGTTGGCGTCA